>DATJBR010000345.1:0-4140 GCA_035515255.1 Lysobacter sp.
GCACATTCATGGGGATGGCCTCGCGGCTGGGATTGAGACCGCCAGCGTGATCCCCGCGAAGTAAACCCGTTGTCAAAAAAGGGCGGTGTGCCTGAACCTCGCCGATATGCCTGCCGTCCCAGGACGAGCCGGCTCCTCTCAGCGTTTTGGCATCTCGAACACGGTGATTTCCTCGCGGTCGTGGAACAGCTGGCACGCCCGGATGACCATCGGTCGATGGGTCTGCAGCTCGAAGGCCTCCAGGCAGATGCGGGTTTCCTCCCAGCGCTTCTTCATCGGCAGCTTGAGGTTGAACACCGCGTACTTGCACCAGTCCTCGCGGAACCAGGTGGCCATGCGGTCGGCGACCCGGCGGGGCTGCTCGACCATGTCGCAGACCATCCAGTCGACCCGTCGCCGGGGCTGCCACTGGAAGCCGTCCGCGCGCAGGTGTTCGACCCGGCCGCTTTCCAGCAACTGCTCGCGCATCGGGCCGTTGTCGACCGCGGTGACCAGCATGCCGTGGCGGACCATCACCCAGCTCCAGCCGCCGGGCGAAGCACCCAGGTCGGCGGCCTGCATGTTGTCGCGCAGCAGCAGCTCGCGTTCCTTGTCGTCGAGCAGGGTCAACAGGGCCTCTTCGAGCTTCAGCGCCGAGCGGCTGGGTGCGTCGGGATGCATCCGCAGGCGCGGAATGCCCAGCGGCCAGGGGGCGCTGTCGCGCGGGTTGCTGGTGGCCAGCACGACGTGATGCCCGCCGAGGAACACCACATGCAGCCGTGGCCGGCGCGGGTCTTCCTTGGCAGTCAGCCAGCCGGCCTTGCGCAGCGCGGGTCGCAGGGCATTGCCGAAGCTGCGGGCCAGTCCGGCCAGCGGCTTGCCGGTATCCGAATCGGGGTGCTCCATCCACAGGTCGCCGAAACGCTCCTGTCCCTCGGCGATGTCGCCCTGGCCGCGCAGGGTTTCCAGCGCGCGCAGGATCGGGGTGATCCGATCGGTCGGGTCGAGGCTGCGCAGGTCGGCCAGGCGCACCAGCTTCTGGCGGGCGAATACCAGCCGGTCGAACGGCAGTGCACGCGACAACGCGGCGGCGTCCTCGACCGTGAACTCGACATAGCCGTTACCGCGCTCCGCACGGGCGTAGCCGGGGTGGCCCGCGAGTGCCGCCCGCTCGCTCAGCTCGGCGGCAAGTTCGGGTTCGAAACCGGCGCGGCACCAGCAGAACAGGGTGTCGGTCATCTCAGTAGCCCGGCCCGCCGACCTGCGCATAGTGCTTGAGCACATTGCAGGCAGCGTCGCGGTGGATGTCCCGTTCGACCTCGATCCCGCGCCGCGCGAGCTCGCCGATCCAGTCGGCGGGCAGCGGGCCCTCGTCGAACTCGGTCAGCGCTTCCACGTCCTCGCTGCGGGCGCCGATCAGCAGGCGGTCGATGCCGGCCCAGATCGTCGCGCCGTAGCACTGGCAGCAGGGTTGCGCGGAGGTCGCCAGGGTCACCGGGCCGGCACTGACGCCGGGTTCGGTCTCGTTGAGGCGGATGCGCTGGGTGCGTTGCTGGGCCAGCATGTAGGCCATGGTTTCGGCATGCGCCAGCGAGCACGCCTGCGGCACCACCCGGTTGACGCCGACCGCGATGATGCGGTCGTCGCGGCCGAATATCGCCGCACCGAACGGGCCGCCACTGCGGGCCTCGATGTTGCGGCGGGACAGCTCGATCGCCAGCGCGACCTTGGCCTCGTCGCCGGAATAGACCGCATTGGTGTCGATTCCCTCGTGCACCCATGCCGGCAGGGTGAGGTGGACTTGTGCGTACAGCATCAAAAGATCTCCATCAGTTCAACATCGTTTTGGCAGCGGTGCCCTGGCACTGCAGATCCACGCATTGGCAATGACTGATTGCGGGAAATCCGCATACCGAAACTCGGCCGTCCTTCGCGCATTGCGCCCGCACTGCGGCCGGGTCGGTCGGGCTGTTGACGTTGACGCAGGCGGGGTAATAGCCGCAGCAGTTGCCGACATCCTTGACCGTGCAATCGGCATCGGTGGTGCAGCTGCGATCAACCCGGACCGGTCCAGCGACGATGGCGGATGCCGTTCCGGGAGCCGGCATCTCCGGCAATGCTGGCGAGGCAGCGTCGGGTGCGGATGCGGCGATACAGCCGGTCAACACCGGCAAGGCCGGCAGGAGCAGGGCAAGCAGCAACGGCAGCATCCAACGCAGCGCCGGCATCGTTGCTGCCCTGGATTGCCGGACACGACTCAAGCCTTGTTCGCCCAGATGTCACGCAGGGTGACGCTGCGGTTGAACACCGGTTTGCCGGCGGCATGGTCGTGGCGGTCGGCGACGAAATATCCCAGCCGTTCGAACTGGAACGACTGCTCCGGCATAGCCTGGGCGGCGGACGGCTCGGTGTAGCCGGTCACCGTGCGACGCGAATCGGGATTGAGGTGGTCTTCGTAGCTCTTGCCGTCGCTGCCGTCGTCGGGGTCGGCGACCGAGAACAGGCGGTCGTACAGGCGGACTTCCGTGGCGATTCCCGCCTGCGCGCAGACCCAGTGGATGGTGCCCTTGATCTTGCGGTTGGCGCCTTCCATGCCCGGCCGCGAGTCCGGATCGAGGCTGCCGCGCAGTTCGACGATCTCGCCGTTCGCGTCCTTGACGACCTCGTCGCAGCGCACGATGCCGGCGCCGCGCAGACGCACCTCGCCCCCGGGGATCAGGCGCTTGAAGCCCTTGGGCGGCACTTCGGCGAAGTCGTCGCGCTCGATCCACAGCTGGTTCGAGAACGGCACCTCGCGCGTGCCGAAGCCCTCGTCCTTGGGATGGTTCGGGAACGCAAGCGATTCGACGTGGCCATCGGGCAGGTTGGTGATGACCAGCTTGAGCGGATCGATCACCGCCATCCGGCGCGCCGCCGCGGCGTCCAGATCCTCGCGCAGGCAGCCTTCCAGGACCGAGAAATCGATCATCGAATTCTGCTTGCTCACGCCCAGCCGGTCGACGAACAGGCGCAGCGACGCGGGCGTGTAGCCGCGGCGGCGCAGGCCCAGCAGGGTCGGCATGCGCGGGTCGTCCCAGCCGTCGACCAGACCGGACTGCACCAGCGCCATCAGCTTGCGCTTGCTCATCACGGTGTAGTTGATGTTGAGCCGGGAGAACTCTATCTGGCGCGGCTTGGCGGCCTCGCGCGGCAGGCCGGCGTCGGTCAGCGGCTTCAGCAATGCCGGGTCACCGGCCAGATCGACCTTGTCCACGCACCAGTCGTACAGCGGGCGATGGTCTTCGAACTCCAGCGTGCACAGCGAGTGGGTGATGCCTTCCACCGCGTCGCCCAGCGCGTGGGCGTAGTCGTACATCGGGTAGATGCACCAGGCATCGCCGGTGTTCTGGTGCGCCATGTGCTTGATGCGGTAGATCGCCGGGTCGCGCAGGTTGATGTTGCCGCTGGCCATGTCGATCTTCGCCCGCAGCGTGCGCACGCCTTCGGCGAACTCGCCGGCACGCATGCGGCGGAACAGGTCCAGGTTCTCCTCGACGCCGCGGTTGCGGAAGGGCGATTCGCGCCCGGGTTCGGTCAGGCTGCCGCGGTATTCGCGCACTTCGTCGGCGCTCAGGTCACAGACGAAGGCGTCGCCCTGCAGGATCAACTTTTCCGCGCCAAGGTAGAACACCTCGAAATAGTCGGAGGCGTGGCGCAGCTCGTTCCACTGGAAACCCAGCCAGCGCACGTCGTCCTGGATCGCGGTGACGTATTCCATGTCCTCGCGCGAGGGGTTGGTGTCGTCCAGACGCAGGTTGCAGACGCCGCCGAACTCGGCTGCGATGCCGAAGTCCAGGCAGATCGCCTTGGCGTGGCCGATGTGCAGGTAGCCGTTGGGCTCGGGCGGGAAACGGGTCTTGATCGCCGTGTGCTTGCCGCTGGCGATGTCGTCGCGGACGATCTGGCGGACGAAGTCCTGCTTCAGCGGGGCGTCGGGGCTGTTGGAGGGAAGGGTGGCAGTGGAGTCGGACATGCGGCGCGCTGACAAGCGTGGGGAAGCGCCCAGTCTAGCCGGTGTCGTGCCGCGACTGGCCGTGTTGCAGCGGCGTTGGATGGCGGCGGCGTATGCTCGGTCGACACGCCGCGCAGTCACCGGGCTGCGGGTTTGCCGACGAGGCCTGC
>DATJBR010000346.1:0-5269 GCA_035515255.1 Lysobacter sp.
GATTGGGGGCTTTGGAATCGCTCACGCAGTGACTCGCGGTTGGGGTTGCATCAGGAGTGCGCGTGCCTGGGCGGCATCGCGGTGCATCTGCGCGGTGAGGGCCGGCAGGTCGTCGAACGTTTCCTCGTCGCGCAACTTGGCGACGAACTCGACCTCGATCCGTCGACCGTACAGGTCGCCGTCGAAATCGAACAGGTGGGCTTCCAGCAACGGCTCGGTGCCGTCCACGGTCGGTCGGGTGCCGAGGCTGGAGACCGACGGTCGCGACGTATCGCCAATGCCGTGAACGCGGGTGGCGTAGATGCCCGACAACGGCGGCGTCTTGCCGGCGAAGCGCAGGTTCGCGGTCGGAAAACCCAGCGTGCGGCCCAACTGCGCCCCGCGCACGACCCGCCCGCCGATCGCGTACGGGCGACCGAGCAGGCGGCTGGCCATCGTGAAATCACCGGCCTGGAGCGCTTCGCGGATACGGGTGCTGGAGACACGCTCACCGTCCAGCAATACCGGCTCGATGGCAGTGGCGACAAAGCCGTGAGGGCGCGCCGCTTCGTCAGCACCCATCTGCTGCAGCAGCGCCAGATCGCCGCCACGGCCCTTGCCGAACTGGAATCCGGGCCCGACCCAGACCTCGCGGGCAGCCAGCAGGCGAACCAGCACCTGGCGGACGAAGTCCTCCGCGCTCACCGACGCCATCTTCGCCTTGAACCGCAGCAGACCGACCTGGTCGATACCCAGCCCGAACAGGCCTTCCGCCTTCGCGCGCGGCGACAACAGCCGGGGCGGTGGTACGCCACGGGCAAACAACTCGCGCGGGAGCGGCTCGAAACTCAATGCCACGGCCGGCACGTCCAGTGCGCGTGCCCGCGCCACGGCGCGACGCACCAGTACCTGATGCCCCAGATGCAGACCATCGAACGCACCGATACAGACCACACTCCCGTGTGGACATCGGGCCTCACCCTCGATATCTCTGAACAGCCTGCTCATCCGTTCGAAGTATAGCCGTCGCATGGCCCGCACCCGCGTCGACGGCAGCGCACCGCTACTGACGCAGGTGCCGCAGCCTCAACCCGGCGGCAATCAGGACGATGCCGTACGCGGCGGCGCCGGCGGCGATCACGCCCAGCAACCATGCCCAGCGCCACAAGCCGGTCATCACCGACCAGTCGCCGATCCACCCGCGCAGGGTGATCACGACCGCCGCCATCGCGACCAGACCCAGCGCGATCCGCAACAGCCAGCGCCCCCAGCCGGGCTGCGCCTGATAGATGCCGTCCCGGCGCAGGTAGCGCCACAGCAACACGGCATTGAGGATGCCGGCGATCGCGGTCGCGCCGGCAATTCCGGCATGCGCGAACGGGACGTCCAGCCACCACAGCGGGGTCACGATAACGACCGTCAGCAGCACATTGGCGACCACGGTGATGATCGCCGCGCGCATCGGCGTGCGGGTGTCCTGGCGCGAATAGAACGCCGGCAGCAGCACCTTGCTGAGCATGAAGGCCGGAATGCCGATGCTCATCGCAGTCAACGCGTAGCCCACCATCCGGGTGTCGTCCGGGGTGAAGCGGCCGTAACGGAACAACGACGCGGTCAGCGGTTCGGCCAGCAGCGCGAGCCCCAATGCCGCCGGCAATCCGACCAGCAACACCATCCGCAACCCCCAGTCGAGCGATCGGGAATATCCGCCGCCGTCCTTGTCGGCATGCAGGCGCGACAGCTGCGGCAGGATCACCGTGCCGATCGCGACCCCGAACAGGCCCAGCGGCAGCTCGGTCAGCCGGTCCGAGTAGTACAGCCACGACTGCGCGGCAGGCACCAGCAACGAGGCGAACACAGTGCCGACCAGCAGGTTCACCTGCGATACCGACGAGGAAAAGATCGTCGGCAGCATCAGCTTCATCACCCGCCGCACGCCCTCGTGGCGCAGATTGAACTTGAACCGCGTGCGCAGGCCCAGCCGGGACATTGCCGGCCACAGCACCAGCAGCTGCAGGATGCCGGCCAGCAATACGCCCCAGGCCAGCGCCTTCTCCGGCACGTCCAGATAGCCGGCCAGAAACAGCATCGCGCCGATCATCGTCAGGTTGTGCAGTACCGGGGTCAGCGCCGGCAGACCGAACTGTTTGAAGCTGTTGAGCACCGAGCCGGCCAGCGCGGTCATCGAGATGAACACCAGATACGGGAAGGTGATCCGCAGCATCTGCGCGGTCAGCGGCACCAGATCGGATTCGGACTGGTCGGCGAACGCAAGGAACAACCGCGCGACCCACGGCGCGGCCAGGATGCCCAGCCCGCAGACCACCACTACGACCGCCAGCAAGGCGCCGGCCACATGGTCGAGAAAGTCCTGCAGTGCCTCGTCGTCGCCCTTTTGCTTCAGCTCCGACAGCAGCGGCACGAACGCCGAAGAGAACGAGCCTTCAGCGAAGATCCGGCGCAGGTAGTTGGGGATGCGGTAGGCGACCACGAACGCACTGACCGCCGGACCGGCACCGAACAGGCTCGCCTGCAGCCAATCGCGCAGGTAGCCGGCAATGCGCGAGACGAAGGTCATCACGCTGAAGACCGCGGTGGAGCGCAGCATGCCCCCCTGGCGACGGGCGTGACCCGGTTCGCGAACGCTCAAGGGCGGCTCCCGGAATGACCGCAGAGCCCACGCGCAGTGATGGGGCCGGCGCTTGGGGTCTTGACAGCTTCATTGTTGACGCAAGCCACTGAATCGCCCATACTTTCCTGTCTGATTTTCCGCCGTATCATATTTTCTTCTTCCAGCTCCAATCAATTTTCCAGGAATACGCCGTGGCAAACATCAAGTCCGCCAAGAAGCGCGCCAAGCAGACCGTCGTGCGCAACGCCCGCAACGCGAGCCAGCGCTCGATGCTGCGCACCTCCGTGAAGAAGGTGCTCAAGGCACTCGGCGAGAACGACGCCGCCAGCGCCGAGGCCGCCTTCAAGGTTGCCCAGCCCATCCTCGACCGGTTCAGCTCGCGTGGCCTGATCCACAAGAACAAGGCCGCCCGCCACAAGAGCCGCCTGACCGCCCGCATCAAGGCGCTCAAGGCTGCCTGATCCGACAGCCGTCGCTTCGGCGATGGCTGAAACGGCAGATGCGACAGCAGAAAAAACCCGGCTCCGGCCGGGTTTTTTCGTGGACGATCCATTCGTGGGCAACTCAAGTGAGACGACCCGGGAAGCACGTGCGCGGCGCGGCTGCAGGAGCCACGCAAGTCGCGAGCGGGAACGACGGCCCGATCGAACCGACTTCCAATCGCGACTTGCGTCACTCCTGCAAAGGCTTGCTTCAAGCGGCATCGAGACGCTCCGAAATTCAGTCGATATCCGAGAACTTCGGATCCAGGTCGGCATTGCGACGTACCGCTGCTTCCGCCTCGGCCGCCGCTTCGGTCTCGGCCTCGAGCGCTTCGGCTTTCTGGCGGTCGAAGAACGCCATGATGTCGAGCATGATCGGCCAGGTACCGTCACGGCCGATGGCCGAAACCAGATACCAGCGATCCTTCCAGCCCAGCTCCTCAATGATCGCCTTGACGGTCGCCTCGCGCTCTTCCTCCAGCAGCAGGTCGGCCTTGTTGAAGACCAGCCAGCGCGGCTTGTTCAGCAACTCCGGATCGTGCTTTTCAAGCTCATGCTCGATCGCCCGTACCTGCTCGGCCGGACCGACCTCCACCCCGCCCGCCATCGGCGCGACATCGACCAGATGCAACAACAGCCTGGTGCGCTGCAGATGACGCAGGAACTGCGCACCGAGGCCCGCACCATCGGCAGCCCCCTCGATCAGGCCAGGGATGTCGGCGATCACGAAGCTGCGGTACTGCTCTACCTTGACCACGCCCAAGTTCGGATACAGGGTGGTGAACGGGTAGTCGGCGACCTTCGGTGTCGCCGCCGAGACCGCACGGATCAGGGTGCTCTTGCCGGCATTCGGGAAGCCCAGCAGGCCCACGTCCGCAAGCAGCTTCAGCTCCAGCTTGAGCACCCGTTCCTCGCCCGGCAGGCCCGGCAGCGCCTTGCGTGGCGCGCGGTTGACGGAGCTCTTGAAATGCATGTTGCCCAGTCCGCCCTGCCCACCCTTGGCGACCAGCAGACGGTCGCCGTGGTTGACCATGTCACCGATCACCTCATCGGTCTCGACGTTGACCACCACGGTGCCGACCGGCACGGTGATGATCGCGTCCTCGCCGGCCTTGCCGTACATCTGCCGACCCATGCCGTTCTCGCCGCGGCGGGCACGGAACTGGCGCTGGTGACGGAAATCGACCAGCGTGTTGAGGTTCTCGTCAGCCACCAGCCAGACGCTGCCGCCGTTGCCGCCGTCGCCGCCGTCGGGGCCGCCAAGAGGGATGAACTTCTCACGGCGAAAACCGACGCAGCCGTTGCCGCCGTTGCCTGCGGAGACCTGGATTTCGGCTTCGTCGACCAGCTTCATGGAAAACCTCGATAGATAAGTGGCATGTCATGTCCCGGGCATTGTGCCCGGGAAACGAAAAGCCCCGCCGGAGCGGGGCCTTTGCAACGTGCGTACCGGATCAGGCCGCGAGGCCCGATCCGCAGCGATCACTCGCTGACGACGCTGACGGTGCGGCGCTTCTTCAGGCCCTTGGTCGAGAACTCGACCTTGCCGTCAATCAGCGCAAACAGGGTGTGGTCACGACCCAGACCGACGCCCGGGCCCGGATGGAACTGGGTGCCGCGCTGGCGGATGATGATGTTGCCGGCGTCGATCGCCTGGCCGCCATACATCTTGACGCCGAGGTATTTCGGGTTGGAGTCGCGGCCGTTACGGGTCGAGCCTCCGGACTTTTTATGTGCCATGGCTGCTGCTCCTTACTTGCTGTCGCCACCGGCAATGCCGGTGATCTCGATTTCGGTGTAATGCTGACGGTGGCCCATCTGCTTGCGGTGGTGCTTGCGGCGACGGAACTTGATGATGCGGATCTTGTCCGCACGGCCGTGGCCAATCACCTTCGCGCTGACGGTGGCACCCTTGAGCGCGTCGCCGAGCGTGGTCTCGCCCTCGCCATCGCCCAGCATCAGGATGTTGTCGAACTTGATCTCGCTGCCGGCTTCGGCTTCGAGCAGTTCCACGCGCAGGGTCTCGCCCTGCATGACGCGGTATTGCTTACCGCCGGTGACTACTACTGCATACATGACCGTCTTCCTCTGTAGTTATTTTTGGTCGCTGTCGTGCCATCGAGGGCGGACAGAAGCGGAATTGTAATGGCTTCAGTGGCTTGCGGCAACTCTTCCC
>DATJBR010000347.1:0-2100 GCA_035515255.1 Lysobacter sp.
CTCAACACCTCGAACGCCACCAGCGCCTGTTGATGCTGTCCGTTCGCCGCCAGCAGACCCATCAACCGGCGCTGATGGCCTTCATTCCACTCGTCCAGCACCGTCAACCGACGCGCCGTCGCAATGGCCTGCGGCAGCCAGCCGGCGGTTTCCTGCTGTTCGCACAAGTGCTGCAGTGCGTTCGCAGTCAGTCCCGCCAGGCGCTGGCGCGTCAGCTGCAGCCACTCCGTGAATTCGTCGCACTCGTCCAGTTCGAACCCGGCAAGAAACTCGCCACCCAGGTGTCGACAGCGCTGCTCGGCACGAAGCAGGCTTTCGGCGTCCGGCCGGTCCACGATTTCGCGATTGGCCATGTCCAGCGCAAACAGGTCGATGTCGACCTGTGCCACAGGGAACAGGCCGATCGATTCGCGGTTGACTTCCAGCAGGCCTTCCGCGCTGTCGAATACACGGTTGAGATCGGCCACCACCTGACGCAGGTTGGTTCTCGCCGCACCCGCCGGCAAGTGCGGCCATAACAGCTGGGCCAGGTCCTCACGCGAATGGCGGCGGCCCTTCTCCACCGCCAGGTAACCCAGCAGCGCCCAGCCCTTGCGGTAATGGATGGCCGCGCTGACGTCCTCCCCGGAGGCGCGGCGCAGGTAATGCTCACCCAGCAGTTTCACACTCAACATCAGGCAGCCCCCATCCATTGGTACTTTCACCCTTCTTCATGGCAGCGCCAAGCGGCATCGCGTGTGCCACGACAGGGGCCGACTCGCCACCCCCGGCGAGCGTGGCGAAATACCGTGCCGCCGCCGATGCCGGGTACTGACGGGACACTGCCGCGCTGTCACTCGCACGCCCCGGTTCCCACGCAGGCGCGCCTTGCCGCATCCCCGGCGCGATCCGCACTCGGCCGCGCATCCACCTCGATATCCGGCAACGACCACTCCGTTGCCCCATCACATTCCAGAGGACTTCAACCCCGCGACGTCACGTCGCGGCGGGGGCCGGAATATCCGTCGTCGCGTCGCTCTCGCCCTTGGACACGATCGCGGCAATGGCGATGTCGCCGGTCACGTTGAGCGTGGTCCGGCACATGTCGAGGAAATGGTTGACGCCCAGGATCAGGCCGATGCCTTCCGCCGGTACCCCGACCATCACGCAGATCATCGCGATCACCGGCAGCGATCCCGACGGCACGCCGGCGGTGCCGATCCCGCCCAGGATGCACACCATCATCACCAGCACCTGCTGCCCGAGGCTCAGGTCGACGCCGAAGAACTGCGCCAGGAAGATCACGGTGACGCCCTCGAACAACGCGGTGCCGTTCTGGTTGGCGGTCGCCCCGACCGTCAACACGAAGCGGGACACCTGCCGCGGCAGGCCGAGCTCGGTGTCGGCGACGCGCAACGCAGTGGGCAACGTCGCGTTGCTGGAGGCGGTCGAGAACGCCAGCACCATGGCCTCCTGCACGCCGCGGAAAAACGCCAGCGGCGAACGTCCACCGAGGTACTTCAAGGCCAGCGAGTACACCACGAACAGATGCAGGGCCAAGGCCAGCACGACCACGCCGACATACGCGCCCAGCCGCACCAGCAGGTCCCAGCCGAACAGCGCGGCAAGGTTGAACATGAAGCAGAAAACCGCATAGGGCGCGAGCCGGATCACCAGGCCGATCAGGGTCATGGAGACTTCGAACAGGCCCTGGATCGCATTGCGCAGCGGGTCGGTCGCCGTGCCCGGCGTGAGCACGATGCCGATGCCCAGCATCAGGGCGAAGAACATCACCGCCAGGATGGTGCCGTCGGCGGCGGCAGCGACCACGTTGTCCGGCACGATCGACATCAGCATTCCGAGGCCGCTCTCGGACGCGACGCCGTCCTGGACGATGCCGCGCGCGCGGTCGGCGTTCTCGGCCATCAGGTGCTGCGCCATGGCCGGATCCACGCCGGCGCCCGGCGCGATCCAGTTGACCAGCACCAGGCCGATCAGCACCGCGATCGACGACATCAGCACGGTCAGTCCGAGCGTGCGCCAGCCGATGCGGCCCAGTGCATTGATGTCGCCCATCTCGCTGACGCCCATCACCAGCGCGGAGAACAGCAGCGGGATCAC
>DATJBR010000348.1:0-4409 GCA_035515255.1 Lysobacter sp.
GCGTGAACAGCATCGCGACCCTGTGTCTGCGATCCACCAGCTGGGTGTCCACCGCCGCCATGGCGTTGGCCGCGCGGGCCGGATCGGCGGCGCCCGACATCAGGCTCCACGACTGCGCGATCGCGTCGATCCGGCATTCGGCGTTGAGCGCGGAACCCAGCGGCGTGCCGTCGTCGTAGTAGGCGCGCCGGTACCACGCCCCATCCCAGCCGGCGTCTTCAACCGCCGATCCGGCCCATGCCGCCAGCGCAATGGCGGCGCTGGACAACCAACTGGTGGATCGCAAGCACCGGGTCGCGATGCTGTTCACGCCACCGTTCGAGCACACCACGCACGACCCGGGTTACATCAAGAGCTATCCGCCCGGCGTCCGCGAGAACGGCGGCCAGTACACCCACGGCTCGATCTGGTCGATCTTCGCCTGGGCGCGGCTGGGCAACGGCGACAAGGCCGCGGAGCTGTTCGACATCTTCAATCCTGTCCTGCATACCGGCACGGCGTCCGGAGCCGACCACTTCAAGGTCGAGCCCTACGTGTCGTGCGCCGATGTCTATTCGGTCGGTGAGCTGGCGGGGCGGGGCGGCTGGACCTGGTACACCGGATCGGCCGGATGGCTGTATCGCGCCGGGATCGAGGCGTTGCTGGGCTTCCACCTGCGTGGCGACCGGTTGCGGATCGATCCCTGCATTCCGCCGGCATGGCCTGGCTTCAGTCTCGTTTACCGCCACCACTCATCGCGTTACCTGATTCAAGTTGACAACGAGCAAGTCGACAATCCGGATGGCGCAAGCCGCGGCGTGATCCGGGCCGAACTCGATGGAGTGAACCTTCCCATTCCGGTCGACGAGGCGGTGGCGCTGATTCCTCTGGTCGATGACGATACCGAGCACCGCGTCCGCGTCTGGCTGGGTTGAAGGCTGCGCCGTGCGGATAGCCACGCGTCCTTTCACCTGGACGTCATAGCCCCGGTTTCATGGTGAGTAGCGATGAGCGATACCGGCCGTGAACCTCCGGTGGCATCGCCAGACTCCTGAAAGCAGGCTCCTGCAAAGGTTCGCTGCAACGCGAGGGTAGGGACATGGGCGGGGAAGCAGACAAGCTCAAGGGGCCGGACTTCGGGCGCGGCCTCGAGTCGTCGGCGGTCACCGAAGGCAGCCTGCTGCTCGGTCATGCACAGGGCGAGGCGGTGGTCCTGGCCCGCAGTGGCGGTGAGCTCTTTGCGATCGGCGCGCATTGCACCCATCAGGGCGCACCGCTGTCGGACGGGCTGCTGGTCGATGGAACGGTGCGGTGTCCCTGGCACCACGCGTGCTTCAGCCTGCGCAACGGCATCCCGGTACGGCCGCCTGCACTGAAGCCGATCGACTGTTTCCGGGTCGAGGAGCGCGACGGCGTGATCCACGTCCGCGGCAAGCTCGAACCCGCCGGTCCGGAACCTCTTCCGCCTTCGCATCCCGTGCCCGAAAGCATCGTCATCGTCGGCGGTGGAGCCGCCGGCAACTCCGCCGCGCAAACGCTGCGCCGCGAGGGCTACCAGGGCAGCATCACGATGCTGAGCGCGGATGCATCGCCACCTTACGATCGCACCGACCTGTCCAAGGGCATCCTGGCCGGCAGCGTCGACGAGGCGTCCAACCGGCTGCAGGACGACGACTTCTACCGGCTGCACGGCATCGATCTGAAGATCGATACGCAGGTGAGCCACATCGACACCGCCCAACGGCTGGTCGAGACCACGGACGGTCGTCGTTATCCGTACGGCGCTCTGCTGCTGGCAACCGGCGCAGCGCCTGTCCATCTGGACATCCCCGGTGCCACCTTGCCGCATGTGCATTACCTGCGTACCGCGGCCGATTGCCATGCCTTGCTGGAACATGCCCTCTCGGAGCCGACGTCGTCAGCGAAACGCGCCGTCATCATCGGTTCCAGCTTCATCGGCCTTGAAGTCGCCGCCGGCCTGCGCGCCAGGAAGATCGACGTGCAGGTCGTCGGTCTCGGCACCACCTTGATGGAGAAGATCCTCGGCCCGGCGGTAGGAAACTTCCTGCAGAAGCTGCACGAGGATCACGGCGTGATCTTCCACCTGGGCACGACCGCCAGCACGATCGACGAGCGCGAAGTCGTTCTGACCAACGAGGAAACCCTGCCCGCCGATCTCGTCGTCATCGGTATCGGCGTGCGTCCGGTGACCGGCCTGGCCGAACAGGCGGGTCTGTCGATGGATCGCGGCGTAACCGTGGACGAGTACCTGGAAACGAGCGTGCCCGGCATCTTCGCGGCGGGCGATATCGCCCGTTGGCCCGATCCGTTGACCGGCGACCGGCTGCGCATCGAGCACTGGGTTGTGGCCGAGCGGCAGGGGCAGACCGCGGCACGCAACATGATCGGCCTGCGGGAGCGCTTCGACGCCGTGCCATTCTTCTGGACCGAGCAATACGATTTCGGCCTCGCCTATGTCGGCCATGCCGAACGTTTCGACGAAGTGGTCATCGACGGCGAGCTCGACCAGCGCGACTGCACCATCAGCTACCGGCGCGAGGGCAGGGAGCTGGCAGCGGCGTTCATCCATCGCGATCTGGCGGGGCTGCACAAGGAGGTGGAGTTCGAACGGAGCAGGCCTGTCGCGTCCGGTGTCCCCTTGGAGAACCGCCCGTGAGCGCGGGGATTCCGGCCGACAACATCCGGTTGAAGCGGGCCTACGAAAAGCCCGCCGATGCCGATGGCGTCCGCATCCTGGTCGACCGGCTGTGGCCGCGTGGTGTCAGCAAGGAAGCTGCTGCGCTCGATCAATGGATGAAGGACATTGCACCCAGCAGCGCATTGCGGAAATGGTTCGGCCACGACCCGGCGCTCTGGCCCGAGTTCCAGCAACGCTATGAAGTCGAACTTCGCGACCATTCGGAACGGTTGGCCGAACTGCGGGCCGCCGCCAGAAAGGGCCCGATCACCCTCGTGTACTCGGCGCATGACGAGCTGCACAACGACGCGGTGGTCTTGAGACGTTTTCTGCTGGGCAGGAAACCGACCGCGTAGTTGGCGAGCAAGCCATGCGAGCGGACGGCTCGCCGGCTCCCAATGAGCAGGAGGATCTGCGGCATCGCCTTGTCGATGGGAGGGACGAACAGCAAAGCGCCCGCTTTTCGCAGGCGCTTGCCGGATATTGTTGAAGCCTTTCCTAATGATCCTTGCCGGGGTTCTTCCCCATCATCTTGTCGGGGCTGGAACCGGGGCTGGACGCCGATTTGGCGTGCTTTTCATCCGAACCCGATGCGTGCTTTTTGGGGGCGTCCTTGTGCTGGCTGGACGGCTTCTTGCTCTTGTCGGTAGGCATATTCGTCTCCTGGGCGAGGGACCTCTTCGAGGTCACGCCAAAGCTAGTCGCCCGTTCGTTAGCCCGGTGCGCTTCGAACGTGTGCAAACCGATAAGGCGCTGAATGGTTCAGAAGCGAGCGCCGACGGGCAATACGGTCGATACCCGCAGGTAAGGGCACGACAACTTCCTGACCCGGATATCTCAGGCCGCGAACACCATCCGCCCGCATCCGTCGCCGATAATGGCGTGCAGCAGGAACCGCGAGGTGTCACGAGTGATCGGCGTGTCGTCCTCACGCACGCCCATGCCGCACGCGCGGTCACCGACCACCCAGCTGCCGATCAACGGATAGCGACCGTCGAAGTCGGGCAACGGGTGCAATGCCTGCCGGATCGCCGGACCGGTGTACGGCCCGTCCGCACGCAACAGGCGGCCGTCGGCATAGCGCATCTCGATGTTGGCGCCCTCGCGGGAGAACAGTGGTTTGCGGACCCAGCCGGGCGGCAACTCACCACCGTCGTCAAACGCCGCCGGCAAGAGGTTGGGGTGGCCCTGGTGACGTTCCCACAGCAGCGGCAGCACGCCCTTGTTGCTCAGGATGAGCTTCCACGCCGGTTCGACCAGCTGCACGCCGGCGCGCGGCAATGCCGCACCGAAACTGTCGGCGAACAGATCTTCGAGCGGGTAGAGCTTGAACAGGCTGCCGATCACGACATCGCCCAGGTCAGTGAGGCGGCACCTCGGACAGGCCGATGTCCTCCAGTGCGATCAGCCCGGCCGGCAGACCTCCCTGGGCGGCGCAATCGCGCAGGTACTCGACGGTGCCCTGGTCTTCGATGCTGTCGCGCACAGCAGCGAAGTGGAACGGCGGCTTGAGCTGCGCGGCCAACTCGCCGAAGCGCTCCACCAGCGCCTCGTGGATTGCGTTGAACTGGTCGGCATCGGCGGGCAGCAGCCCGCGTTCGCGCTGGCTCTCCAGCCATTCCCACTGGAAGAACGCGGCCTCGTACAACGAGGTCGGGGTGTCGTAGTTGAACTCGTAAAGCTTGGCCGGGCCGTGGCCGTCGTAGGCCAGGTCGATGCGCCCATACAGATG
>DATJBR010000349.1:0-2146 GCA_035515255.1 Lysobacter sp.
CATGATGATGTCCGGGTCCTGGCGCACGATGCTGCGCAGGGCGTTGGCGAAGTCCAGCCCGATCTGCGGCTTGGCCTGGATCTGGTTGATGCCCTCGATCTGGTACTCGACCGGATCCTCGACGGTGATGATCTTGACGTCGGGCGTGTTGAGCTTGCTCAGCGCGGTGTACAGCGTGGTGGTCTTGCCCGAGCCGGTCGGGCCGGTCACCAGCAGGATCCCGTGCGGCTGCTGCAGAACATGCTGGAACTGCGGCAGGAATTCGTCGGTGAAGCCGAGCCGGTGGAAGTCCAGCACGACCGATTCGCGGTCCAGCAGGCGCATCACCACGCTCTCGCCGTGGGCTGTCGGCACCGTGCTCACACGCAGGTCCAACTCTTTGCCCTGCACCCGCAGCATGATCCGCCCGTCCTGCGGCAGCCGGCGCTCGGCGATGTTGAGCTTGGCCATGATCTTGATGCGGCTGATCACCGCCGCGGTCAGATTGACCGGCGGGCTCTCGCCGTCGATCAGCACGCCGTCGACGCGGTAGCGCACCTTCAGCCGGTTCTCGAACGGTTCGATGTGGATATCGGAGGCGCGCAGCTCGACCGCGCGCTGGATCACCAGGTTCACCAGCCGGATCACCGGCGCTTCGGAAGCGAGGTCGCGCAGGTGCTCGACGTCGTCCAGATCGCCGGTGGCCTCGCCTTCGGCGGTCTCGACGATGGTGCCCATCGCGCTGCGGCCCTGACCGTGCCAGCGCTCGATCAGCTCGTCGATTTCCGAGCGCAAGCCGACGCTGGCGTGGACCTCGCGTCCCGTCGCCAGCCGCACCGCATCCAGCGTGTAGGCGTCCTGCGGATCGGCGGCCATCACCTCGACCGCCTTGTCGGTTTCGGCCACCGCCACGATCGCGAACTGCTTCATGAACTTGGTGCTCAGCAGCACCCCTTCGGGCGGCAGCTCCGGCGCGTCCTTCGTGTTCACCAGCGGCAAGCCGAGCACCGTCGCGACGGTCTCGGCGTGATCGCGCTCCGACACCAGTCCCAGGCGGGACAACAGCGCCAGCAGGCTGCCACCCGTTTCCGCCTGCAGCCTGCGCGCGCGCACGACATCGGCTTCCTTCAAGCGGCCTTTCGCGAGCAAGGTGTCGACGATGCGATCATCAACACCATGGCCGGCCTCCAAGCCATCCGCCAGGCTGTCTGCTGCTGCGTTCATACCCACTTCCCAGGCCGCGACCGATCGACTTTAGCAGGTTGACCGGCCCGCCCAGTCCATCGACCCTGCATCGATTCAGCGTTGTGCCTGGCTGCCGGACGACCGTTGATCCACTGCCGGAAAGGCCGTAACCCATCCTTTACAGAACCGTCACCAACCGGATGATCGCCGCCCTGAATCCCATCCCGCCAATCCTGGAATTTTCCAACCCGGTGTTCCAGCCGGGACGCAACACCACGGTCAGACGTGGCCGGAAATGGCACTCGGTTCCCGCGGCCCGCCTGCGCCTGGCGGACGGCAGCCTGTCGCCACCCGTATCGCTGCAGACCCATATAAAACGCTTCGATCACCTGTGCGCGGCCGACATCGCGTTCGAGCACGACCCGCCCTGCCGGACTGTCGCCGGCCTGTTGGCGGAACTTCGACGGTGTTATCCGGGGTTCGCGGAACATGAGGAAGTGACGCTGTGCCACTTCCTCCTTCCCTGACCTGCACCGGTCACCTGCGCGCCATCCGGCAGCCTCCCATGAGCAGGCGGCATCGGATGCAAGCTCATCCCACAAACACCCGCGCGTTGCGGAACATCCGCAGCCACGGGGAATCCACGCCCCACTCACTCGGTGCCCAGCTCATGTTGGCGCTGCGCAGGGTGCGCTCGGGGTGCGGCATCAGGATGGTGGCGCGTCCGTCGGCACTGGTGACGGCGGCGATCGCATCGGCGGAGCCGTTCGGGTTGGCCGGGTACAGGCTGGCCGGGGAGCCGTCGGCGTCGATGTAACGGGCCGCAGCATCAATGGCCGAACGGTCGAGCGGATTGTCGAACGTCGCGCGGCCCTCACCGTGGGACACCACCACCGGAATCCTTGATCCGGCCATGCCGCGCAGGAAGATCGACGGCGACTCGGCCACTTCCAGCAGACTCAGCCGCGCCTCGAACTGCTCG
>DATJBR010000350.1:0-2882 GCA_035515255.1 Lysobacter sp.
GCCGCCGATCGCGACAACATCGCCCGCAAGCTGGGCCTGGCCGAGTGCCGCGATGACGACGTCGGTCTGATGCAGGCGTTGCAGACGCTGTTGCGCGATGCCGAGGTCGACATGACGCTGTTCTTCCGCGCGCTGGCTGACTTCGAGCCCGCCTCGTTCGAGTCCGGGACATCAGCGCCCGGACTGTTTGCAGACGCGTTCTACGACGAGGCCAAGCGGATCGCCACGGCACCTGTGTTCGACGACTGGCTCGCCACCTACGCCAAGCGTCTGCGGGAGGATGGTCCCGACGAAAACAGGCCGGCTGCCACCCACCGGCGAAACCGCATGCGAGCCGCCAACCCGCGCTACGTGTTGCGCAATTACCTCGCCCAGCAGGCGATCGACCGCGCCGCCCAGGGCGACCCTGAAGGCGTGAAGGAGCTGCTCGATGTCATGCGCCGGCCGTATGACGATCAACCCGGCCGGGAGGCGTTCGCGGCCAAGCGTCCCGATTGGGCGCGCAGCCGGGCCGGATGTTCGATGTTGTCCTGCAGTTCCTGATGGTCGCCCGCCAGGCACAGGGCTGCGGCGGGCGGAACATCGGATCTAAGCCGCAACCCCGGCGGTGCTGTAGATCAGGTGGGGGCGAAGGCCTTGTTCGCTTTCTTGTCGCGCTTCTCGGCTTTCTTTTCCTTCATGGTCTTGGCCGGTTTCTTTTTCTCGGCCTTCTTCTGGTCCATGCCCTTTGCCATGTCGATCTCCTCGATGATCCGTTGATGGGGCGGTCGGACGAACCTGCGCCGCGCTCGACAGTATGCGCTGCGGTGAGCCGGCACGAACTACCCGGCGCGTCGGCCACGTAGAATGGGCGGATGTCATTGATCACCCTGAACAGCGTCGACTACAGCGTCGGCGGCCCGCTTCTGCTCGAGAACGTCGAGCTGTCCATTGAACCCGGCGAACGCATCGCCCTGATCGGCCGCAACGGCGCCGGCAAGTCCACCTTGCTGCGGCTGCTGTCGGGCACGATCCATCCCGACGACGGCGAGATCCGCCGCGAAGGCGGGCGCCGCATCGCCCGGCTCGAACAGGAAGTCCCCAAGGACGCGACCGGTACCGTGTTCGACGTGGTTGCCGCCGGCATGGGCGAACTGGGCGGGTGGCTGGCCGAGTACCACCGCCTCAGCCATGCCGAGGTGTTCGACGGCGATGCGCTGGCCGAGGTGCAGACCAAGATCGAAACCGCCAACGGCTGGGGCGCCGACCAGCGCGTGGTGGAGACGCTCGACCGCCTCGCCCTGGACGGCGACGCCGCGTTCGCCGGCCTGTCGGGCGGCATGAAACGCCGGGTGCTGCTGGCGCGTGCGCTGGTGTCGGCACCGGACCTGCTGCTGTTGGACGAGCCCACCAACCATCTGGACATCGAGGCGATCGACTGGCTGGAGGATTTCCTCAAGAATTCCTGGAAGGGCGCACTGGTGTTCGTGACCCACGACCGGCGCTTCCTGCGTGCGCTGGCGACGCGGATCGTCGAGATCGACCGCGGCCAGGTCACCAGCTGGCCGGGCGACTGGGCCAACTACGAGCGTCGTCGCGAAGAACGGCTGAACGCCGAGGCACAGGAAAACGCGCGTTTCGACAAGATGCTGGCGCAGGAAGAAATCTGGATCCGCCAGGGCATCAAGGCCCGGCGTACCCGCGACGAGGGCCGCGTGCGCCGGTTGGAGGCGATGCGCGTTGATCGTGCCAAGCGCCGCGATCGCACCGGCAACGTGCGTATGGACCTGGCCCAGGCGGAGTCGTCCGGCAAGAAGGTGGTCGAGGCCAAGCACGTCTCGTTCGACTTCGGCGGCAAGCCGCTGATGCGCGACGTGTCCACCACGATCTTCCGTGGCGACCGGATCGGCCTGATCGGTCCCAACGGCAGCGGCAAGACCACCTTGTTGAAGGTGTTGCTGGGCGAGTTGCAACCGCGCGAAGGCGAGGTGCGCACCGGCAGCAACCTGCAGATCGCCTATTTCGACCAGTACCGCGCGACACTGCGCGAGGACTGGAACGCGCTGGAAAACGTGTCCGAAGGCCGCGAGTTCGTCGAAGTCGGCGGCAAGCAGAAGCACGTCATCGGCTACCTGCAGGACTTCCTGTTCACTCCCGAGCGCGCCCGCGCACCGATCACCCGGCTGTCGGGCGGCGAGCGTAACCGGTTGCTGCTGGCGAAACTGTTCGCCCAACCCTCCAACCTGCTGGTGATGGACGAACCCACCAACGACCTGGACGTGGAGACGCTGGAACTGCTGGAGGAACTGCTGGGCGAGTACCCCGGCACGCTGTTGCTGGTCAGCCACGACCGCGACTTCCTCGACAACGTGGTGACTTCCACATTGGTGATGGAAGGCGACGGTCGCGTCGGCGAATACGTCGGCGGTTACACCGACTGGCTGCGTCAGCGCCGGGTGCCCGATGCCGAGGCAACGGGCGGCAAGTCCAACTCGATGCCGGTATCGCCGATTGCCGCGGCCGCCACCACGCCGACGAAGCCCAAGCGCAAGCTCGGCTACAAGGAGGCGCGCGAGCTGGAAAAGCTGCCGGCGCAGATCGAAGCTTTGGAAGCCCGGCTCGCCGGCATGACCGCGGAAATGAACGAGCCGGCCTTCTACCAGCGCGACAGCGCGGCGATCACGGCACACACCACTGCATTGGCCGATGTCCAGGCCGAACTGGACGCCGCCTATGCGCGCTGGGCGGAGCTGGACAGCGACGCCGACTGAGCCGATAGCGACGACATGCAGCAACTCGATCTGGCCGGTTTCGCCGCTCCCGGAAACTCGATCCACCGGCTGTTTTTCGCCCTGTGGCCGGATGACGGCTTGCGCCAGCGTATCGCCGACACCGCCGCGCGC
>DATJBR010000351.1:0-2169 GCA_035515255.1 Lysobacter sp.
GACCACAAACAGCGCCGCCATCGCCACCGATGCCGCCAGGGCCGCGCCACCGATCCAGCGCCGGTGCGCCCGGACCTGAGCCTTGCCGGGAGCCGGAATGGCTGGAATGGCACCATCCGCGGGCAGGCTTTCCTGCGCCACCGCCGCCATCACCCGCTCGGCGAATCCTGCCGGCGCGGCCGCCATGGCATTGCCGCGCAGCACGTCGCCGGCCAGTTGCCAGCGACCGCAGGCCCGACGCCATTGCACGTCGTGACCGAGCCGCTTCAGCGCGAAGCGCCGGGCATCGTCATGCAGTTGCCCGTCGAACAACGCACTGAGGGTCTCGGCATCGTGGATCTGACTGGTCGACATCAGTGTTTCTGCTCCTGGGAGTCGTGGTCCGGGTCAAGCAATGGGCGCAGCTCCTGATCGATCGCCTCACGGGCGCGGAATATCCGCGACCGCACGGTGCCGATCGGACACGCCATCTTTTGCGCGATCTCGTCGTAGCTCAGGCCATCGACCTCGCGCAGGGAAATTGCGACGCGCAGGTCTTCGGGCAAACCGTCGACCACACGCATTACCGCCTGCTCCACCTCCTGCCGCATCAGTTCGCGCTCGGGAGTGTCGGTATCGCGCAGGCGAATGCCGGTATCGAACTGCTCGGCGTCGCCGACATCGATATCGGCGGTCGGTGGCCGGCGATTCTGCGCAACGAGATGGTTCTTGGCGGTATTCACTGCGATCCGGTGCAACCATGTATAGAACTGCGCATCGCCACGGAAGTTCGGCAGTGCGCGATACGCACGCATGAACGCATCCTGGGCGACGTCCTGGCATTCGCTCCAGTCAGAGATGTAGCGGCCGATCAACCCCACGACCCGGTGCTGGTACTTGCGCACCAATGCATCGAACGCCGTGCTGTCGCCCTGCTGCACACGCCTGACCAGTTCCTGGTCCAGCTCCTGGTCCAACAATTTATTCTCGGCCATACCGCGCGCCGGCACTCCTGTCAGCTCGGCCATGGCCGAACGATGAGACAACCCTGTCGGGGAGAAAGTTCCATCACCAACGATTGGGGCGCTGCTGCCCGCCTGCAACCGTCGGGGAACATGGTGAGGCACGCGCAGCCCGCCGCCGCACTGGATTTGACGCCGGTGAAACAACCTCGGGATGATAGCGGCTTACCCCATACCTGAACGGATGGTGCCGCATGGCCCCTCATGACACCGCGTTGCCCCGCTTCGACGGGCTCCGTGCCCAGCACTGGCAGGCGGAGATGCGTGCCGATGGCGTGCTGGTATTGTCGCTCGACCGCGCCGGTGAAACCGTCAACGCGCTGTCGCAGGACGTGCTGATCGAACTGGATACGCTGATCGAACGCATTGCCATCGATCCGCCCAAGGGCGTGGTGTTCCGCTCGGCCAAGGCAAGCGGCTTTATCGCCGGTGCGGACATCAAGGAATTCCAGGGCTTCGACGAAACCGGCAACGTGGCCGGTGCGCTCAAGCGCGGGCAGCAGGTGTTCCAGCATCTGGCCGACCTGCCCTGCCCCACCGTGGCGGCAATCCACGGCTTCTGCATGGGCGGCGGCACCGAGCTGTCGCTGGCCTGCGACTACCGGGTCGCCAGCAAGGACGGCTCGACCCGGATCGGCCTGCCGGAGGTGCAGTTGGGCATCTACCCCGGCTGGGGCGGCAGCGTGCGCCTGCCGCGGCTGATCGGCGCGCCGGCGGCGTTCGAGATGATGCTGACCGGACGCGCGGTGTCGGCATCGGCGGCCCGCGCCAGCGGACTGGTCGACAAGGTGGTCGAGCCGGCGATGCTGGTCGATGCGGCCGCGGCGCTCGCCCTGCACGGCCGCAAGCGTCCGTTCAAGCAGCGCTTCATGGGCTGGGCCACCAACCTCTGGCCGGCGCGCCAGGCCATCGCGCCGATGCTGCTGAAGCAGGTCGCGCGCAAGGCCCGCAAGGAGCATTACCCGGCGCCTTATTCACTGGTCGCCACGTGGAAGGCGACCGGCGGAAGCGTGGAGCGTCAACTCGCCGCCGAACGCAGATCGGTAACGAAACTCGCCTCCACTCCGACAGCGCGCAACCTGATCCGGGTGTTCTTCCTGCAGGAACGGCTGAAGAGCGTCGGCGGCAAGAACCATGGCATCCAGCATGTGCACGTCATCGGTGCCGG
>DATJBR010000352.1:0-8019 GCA_035515255.1 Lysobacter sp.
GGAACCCCTTGGCGGCCAACGACGTGGCCAGTTCGGTCACCAGCCTGCGGGTCCGCTGCTGTTCGTGCAGCAAGGGCGCCACCACGAGCATGCCCAGTTGCGACGCCGCTGCCCGATGCAGCGCGCCATACAGGCGCCGCGGATGGCGGCCCAGCCAGAGCGGTTCCCATGCCGCGTCCACAGCTCGTGCCGGAGGAGGCTGCGGCTTCGGGCGCAACGCGGCCACGGCCTCCATGTTCATGGCTTGCCTGCCTCGCCCGCCAGACCAAACATCCGCATGACGTTGCGCACCAGCGACCGGCGCGCACCCGGCTCCGCTGGCGCTTCCGGCTCGGGAAGGTCGGCGGCGACCTGCGACAGCGTCTGGGTCGCCAGGCTGATGAGCCGGATCCTGGTGCCGAGATCGCGCGCAACCCGGTTGGCCATCTGCACGGCGAGCATCGAGTGCCCCCCCAGGTCGAAGAAGTTGTCCTCGGGACCCACCTCGACCCCCAGCAGGTCCGACCAGACCTGGATCAGGTACGCCACCCGTGCATCCGGCGCTTCGTCCACGGCCATGGCGGGCGCCACGACCGGCGCGACAGGCGCCGGAAGCGCCTTGCGGTCCAGCTTGCCGTTCGGCAGCAGGGGCATGGCATCCAGCACCACCAGATGCTGCGGCACCATGTAGTCGGGAAGTACGGCTTTCAGCCGTGCCCGCATGCCGGCCACATCGATCGCCATACCGGCCCGGGCCGTCAGATACAGCACCAGCCGCAGGTCGTCGGGGCGGTCCTCCCGCACGACGGCGATCGCATCGGCCACCGCGGAGTCCGCGGTGGCCCGGGCCTCGATTTCCCCCAGCTCGATCCTGTGGCCACGGATCTTGACCTGGAAATCCAGACGCCCCAGATGCTCGAGCGTGCCATCCGCACGCCAGCGCCCGCGATCTCCGGTGCGATACAGCCGCGCCCCCGGTGATGACGAATACGGATCGTCGATGAAGCGTTCGGCATCCAGTTCGGGCCGGCGGTGATAACCGAGCGCCACACCTGCACCGCCGATCCATATCTCTCCGGGCACGCCCACCGGGCAAAGCCGGCCGCGCTCGTCACGCACGCGGACGGACGTGTTCATGATCGGACGGCCGATCGAAATGCCATCCTGCGGCCGGACGACCTTGCAGCACGTCGACCAGACCGTGGTTTCGGTCGGGCCGTACATGTTCCAGACGGCCGCACAGCCGGCACACAAGCGCATGGCGAGTTCCGGCGCGAGGGGCTCGCCACCGACCAGCACCCGCAAGCGGTCATCCCCTTGCCAGCCGGCCTCGAACAGCATCCGCCAGGTGGATGGCGTTGCCTGCATCAGCGTGGGCCGGGTTTCAGCCATCAGTTCGGCCAGCAGGTGGCCGTCCAGCGCCTGCTCGCGGCTCGCCATGACCACCTCGGCGCCAACCACCAATGGCAGGAACAGCTCCAGCACGGCGATGTCGAACGACGTCGTCGTCACCGCCAGCAGGCGGTCGTGTTCGTCCAGACCCGGCTCCCGCGCCATGCTGGCGAGGAAATTCAGCACCGCGCGATGCGGCAGACAGACGCCCTTGGGTTGGCCGGTCGAGCCCGAGGTGTAGATCACGTATGCCACCGATTCCGGACCGACACCCTCGACCGAAGGCGTCTCCGCAGGTGCGGCCGCGATCCGGTCGCGTTCCTCATCCAGCAACAGCAGTCGTTCCCGCGGCCAGTCCAGGGACCGGCCCGGCTCCTCCCCGGTCACGATCAACGCAAGGCCTGCATCCTCGGCGATGAAATGCAGGCGCGCCGGCGGATACCCCGGGTCAAGCGGCACATAGCCGGCCCCGGCCTTGAGGACGCCGATCATCGCGGCCACCAGGTCCAGCCCCCGGTCCAGGCAGATGCCGACCAGATCGCCCGCCCGCACCCCGCGGTCGTACAACACCCGGGCGATGCGATTGCTGTGTGCGTCCAGCCCGGCATAGCTCAGTGTGGCCTCACCAAAACGCACGGCAACGCGCTCCGGCGTCCGTCGCGCCTGCGCCTGCAGAAGTTCGTGCAGGGTCGACACACCCGACGGCTCCGCTTGCGTCCGGTTCCATTCGTCCAGCGACGCGCGATCCTCAGGGCTGAAGAGGTCCAGGTCGCCCACGGCCATATCCGGATGGGCCTGCAGGGACGAGAGCAGCGCGGCAAAGCGCCGATGGAACTGGACCGCGGTGTCGTCGGCAAAGATGTCGGTGTTGTACGCCAGACCGCCGCTCAGGCCATGCCGGGTCTCCACGAACCAGAGGCCCAGATCCTGGGCCACGCCTGGCTGGAACACCGGGAAGCGCTCGTGCTTCAGCTCCCCCCACTTGCCTGGCCGCTGGCGGACATCCTGGAACGAGAACATGGCCTGGTAGACCGGCGAGCGACTGGGGTCACGTGGCAGGTGCAGTTCGCGTACCAGTTGCTCGAATGGCACGTCGGGGTACGAGAACGCTTCGACCACACGTTCGCGCACGTGCCTGATCAGCTCGCTGAAAGGCCGCTCCGGATCGACCGCAAAACGCAGGGGAAGCATGTTCACGAACAGCCCCATGACCGGTTCCAGCGCCGCCGAATCGCGATTCCGCACCGGCACGCCGATGGTCAGTTCGCGCTGACCCGTGGAACGGAAAAGCAGTACGCAATAAACCGCGAGCAAGGTCATGAAAAGCGTGCCGCCCGTCTGCGCGCCAAGTGCACGCAAGCCATCGGCAGTTTCGCGGTCGAAGCTCAGCCACTCGGTACTTCCCCGGCCCGACATCTGGGGCGGCCGGGCAAAATCCGTTGGCAGATCCAGTGGTTCCTGCGCACCTTCGAGTTGCCGCTTCCAGTAGTCCAGCTGCCGGCCCACCTCATCGCCGGCCAGGCGCCGGTGATGCCAATCGGCGAAGTCGCCGTAGCTCACCTCAAGCTCGGGCAACGGCGAATGACGGCCCGTGCTGAAGGCGGTGTAAAGCGCCGTCATTTCGTCGTAGAACAGATCGAACGACCACCCGTCCCAGATGATGTGGTGGACCAGGAAAAACAGCACATGCTCCTGCTCGGCCAGACGGAACAGGCCGGCGCGGAACAGCGGCGCGCGATCCAGCTCGAACGGCGTCGCGATCCACGCATCAAGACGCGTGCGCAGCGCCGGCTCGCGCTCTTCCACAGGGAGCGTGCAAAGATCCTCGAACGGAAGCAACGGGGCATCGATCGTCTCGTGCACCTGCTGCATCACCTCGTCGCCGTCGTCGCTGGCCACGAAGCTGGTGCGTAGCGAGGCCTGACGCCTCACCATCTCCTGCAAAGCGGCTTCCAGCGCGGCCCGATCCAGCGACCCTTTCAACCTGTGGGCCGCGGGTGTGTTCCAGGTGACGCTTCCCGGTTCCATCTGGTCGAGCACCCAAAGCCGCTGTTGCATCAGCGTCATGGGCGCGGTGGTCTGGTTCTCGCGACGGGGCACTTCCAGAGCGCCTTTACCGGGCTGCGTGCTCTCGCGCGAACGCAGCAGCTCCGCCAGCGCCGCCACCGTCGGTGCGTCGAACAGGCTGCGCAGCGGGATTTCCCTGTCCAGTTCCCGGCTCAGCCGCGCGCACAACTGCGCCGCCAGCAGCGAATGACCGCCCAGCTCGAAGAATCCTTCATGGATACCGACCCTGGATCGCCCGAGCACCTTCGCCATCGCATCGGCAATGGACTGCTCCAGTCCGTCACGCGGCAATGCGTCCTCCGGCTCGGGAGCATTGGCGAGATGCGGGGCCGGCAATGCCTTCCGGTCGACCTTGCCGTTGGGCATGAGCGGGATCGCATCCAGCCTCACGAAATGCTGCGGAACCATGTACTCCGGCAGGTAGTCGCGCAGGTGGGCGGCCAGTACCGCCGACTCCGGATTGCATCCATCCCGCGGCACCACGTAGGCGACCAGGCGCACATCGCCTGGACGATCCTCGCGCGCCGCCACCACCGCCCGTGCGACGTCCGGATGGCCAGCCAGGTTGCTTTCGATTTCACCCAGCTCGATTCGGTAACCACGCACCTTGACCTGGAAGTCCAGTCGTCCGAGATGCTCGATGTTTCCATCAGGGCGCCAGCGGCCAAGGTCGCCGGTCCGGTACAGCAGCGGTGTACCCGCCCCGGCCGGGGCGACGGAAGCGCCAACAAAACCGTCGGGGACGAATCGCTCGGCCGTCAATTCAGGGCGGTCCAGATAGCCCAGGGTCACGCCGTCACCGCCGATGCAGATCTCGCCGGGTACGCCACGTGGGCAGAGACCACCCAGTTCATCGAGGATCCAGATACGGGTATTGGCGACTGGACGGCCGATATGGATATCCGGCACCGACCGGCCGGGTGCCTGTTCCATCCGTGCGATGGTCGAATACACCGTCGTCTCGGTGGGGCCATAGCCGTTCCACAAGGCGCCACAGCGTTGCAACAACGCGCTCGCCAGATCCGTCGGCAACGGCTCGCCCCCGCATATGACGATGAATCCCGGAGCGCCCGCCCAGCCTCCCTCCAGCAGCATGCGCCAGGTCGCCGGCGTGGCCTGCATCATGGTCGCCCCGGACGACACCAGCATGCGGTTCAACGCCGCGCCATCCATGGCCGTGTCACGGTCCGCGAGCACCACCCGGGCGCCCACGCACAGCGGCAGCATCAGTTCCAGCACCGCGATGTCGAACGACAGCGTCGTCACTGCGAGCAGCCGGGCATCCGCGTTGATACCCGGCGTACGCAGCATGCCGACCAGGAAGTTCGCGACCGCGCGATGCGGTACCTGCACCCCCTTCGGCCTGCCGGTCGAACCGGACGTGTAGATGACGTAGGCGACGGACTCGGGCTCCGCGGCATCCGCGTCGCGGCCGGGACGATGGGCCGGCATTGCCGCCAACTCATCCTCCAACCGGTCCAGCATCAGCACCGCGCGGCCGCGCAGGTCGAACTTCGCCGCATGCCTGTGCTGGGTCAGCAGGGCAACCAGGCCGGCGTCCCCGGCCATGTAGGCGAGGCGCTCGGCGGGAAACTGCGGGTCCAGCGGCACATAGCCGGCCCCGGCCTTCAGGATGCCGAGCACGCCCGCCACCATGTCCATCCCGCGATCCAGCGCGATGCCGACCAGCCCACCGCACCTGACGCCCCGCGCGCGCAGAAGCTGGGCGATGCGGTTGGCCCGTTCCTCCAGTTGCGCGTAGGTCAGCGTCTGCCCCGCGAACTCCAGCGCGACCCGGTCCGGGGTACGGTCGCACTGGGCCTCGAACGACTCGTGCATGCGGCGCTGGCTGTCGAACGGAACAGGCGCAGGCTGCAGCGCCGCCAGTTCGGCATACGCCTGGGCATCCACCAGTGACAGGCTTGCCGCGACCGCGGCGGGATTGGCTACCGCAGCGCGCAACAGGGACTCATACGCAGCCAGCCAGCGCCGGATCGTGGCGGTATCGAACAGGTCGATGTTGTACTGGCACTCCAGCTTCAGGGTGCCGTGCTCATGGACGGCATTGATGAATATCTCGAAGTTCTCGAAGCTGCGCGGGTTGCTGTCGAACGCCATCGACAGGCCGGGGAAACTGGTGGTTTCCCGCTCCAGCGCCTGATCGATGTTGAACATCACGCTGACCAGCGGCAGCCGCGCCGGATCACGCTCGACCTTCAGCTTCTTCAGCAGCGTGCCGAAGGTGTAGCGCTGGTGTTCAATCGCATCCAGCAGGGTGTCCTGGGCCTCTCCCAGAACCTGCTCGAACGACTGCGCCGCATCGAAATCAAACCGCAACGGCAGCGCATTCACGCAGTGCCCGACAAGACGGTCGTGTCCGTCAACCGCCTGCCCCGCGGCCGGGATGCCGACCACCACCTGCGACTGTCCCGCCAGACGCGACACCAGGCTTGCCAGAGCCGCCAGCAACGTCGCGAACATGCTCACCCCACGACTGGCACCCACCTGCCTGACGGCGGCGACCAGTTCGGCATCGATCACATGATCCTCGCGCAGGGAAGCAAAGGTCCGCCGTGCCGGCCGCGGGCGATCCGTCGGCAGCTCGAGCACCGGCACGCTGTCCGCAAAACGCGACAGCCAGTACACCTCGTCGTCGGCGCTGGCCGTACGCGCTTCATCGCCGGCCTCCGCCAGGGCGTAATCGGAAAACGACTCGGCCGGCGGAAGCGGCGGCGCATCCCGGTCACATTGCCTCGCGTACAGCGCGCCCAGATCCTGTACCAGCACCCACCACGACCAGCCGTCGCAGACGATGTGGTGGGCCGTCAGCACCAGCAGGTGGTCGTCGTGCGCCACACGCATCAGCTCGGCCCGGAACAGGCGGTCCTGCCGCAGGTCGAACGGGGTCTCCACCGCCAGCCGCAGACGCTCGGCAACCCTGGCGTCGCGCTGGTCGGCGCCGAAGCCCGTCAGGTCCAGGCAATCGAGCGTCAGTTCCACCCGGTCCAGCACGCACTGGGTTTCACCATCCGGGCCCAGATTGGTGCGCAGCGCGCTGTGTCGATCCAGCAGGCCGCGCAAGGCCTCCTGCAGCGCGTCCGCATCCAACGTCCCGCGCAGCCGTAACGATACCGACTCGTTGAACGCCAGCGACGCATCCGTGCCCAGCTGATCGGCGAGCCAGATTTCCCGCTGCGGCTCGGTGGTCGGCACCACCCGCGCCAACTGCCCGCCGGCAAACGGGTCGTAATCGACCGCGGCAACCTGGGCCGCACCGTAACGGGTGCTCATGATCAACCTACCTTCAGGAACTTGCCGGGCGCATCGGGATTGGGCACGTACCAGCCAGGACATCCATCCGGGCCGCGACCGATGCGCGCATCGGGTACCGGCGGTCTGGTCGCGTCCATCGCCGTGCGCGGCGTGACGAGGTGGCGCGGCAGGAACCCGGCCTCCTGCAACTCGACGATCGAGTCCTTGAACGCCTGGACGATGCGCTGGAAGTCCGCTTCGCTGTGGGCGGTGGTCAGGAAGCACGGGAAGTTGTCGAGGATGTGGATGCCGCGACTGCGCATCATCGCGAACAGCAGGTCCTGCAGCGGATGGTCTTCCAGGAACTGGGTCTTCCAGACCGATGCGAAGTACTTGATCGCCACCGGCGCCCCGGCATCGGCACAGAACGCGTTGAGCTCCTCGACCATCGCCGCGACCCGCGCGTTCAAACGCTCCTGCAGTTGCGGGCCCTGTTGTTTCACATGGGTCAGCACGGCTTTCGCCGCAGCCAATGCAAGCGGGTGGCGGACGAAGGTGCCGGCGAAATAGGTCACGCCGACGGTCGGCACCGAATCGTCGCCGAACTGCCATTGGCCGCCGTCGAGCGCGTCCATGTAGTCGCGCTTGCCGGCGATCAGGCCGATCGGGAATCCACCGCCGACGACCTTGCCGTAGGTGGCCAGGTCGGCCTGGATGCCGAACAGCCCCTGGATGCCGGCCGGATGCGCGCGGAATCCGGTCACGACCTCATCGAACACCAGCAGCGCGCCCGACTCGCGGGTGAGCGTGCGCAGCTCGCGCAGGAATTCCACCGGCTGGAAATCCGGACGGCGGCTCTGCACCGGCTCCACCAGCACCGCAGCAATCTCGCCGGCGTGGACGCGGATGATCTCCAGTGACTCGGGAGTGCCGTAATCGAGCACCATCACGTGTTCGGCAGTGTTGCGCAGGATGCCCGGCGCGGCCGGAACCGCACGCAGCTTCTTGGTACCGCGCACGATCATCTCGTCGATGATCCCGTGGTAGGAACCGGTGAACAGCACCACCGTCTCGCGCCCGGTCACCGTGCGCGCGATCCGCAACGCACCCAGCACCGCTTCCGATCCGGTGTTGCACAGGGCCGCACGGTCGTGGCCGGTGACCTCGCAGGCCAGCTGCGCGACCTCGCCCGCCAGCGGATGCTGCGGGCCGATCTCGTACCCCAGCTCCAACTGCGCGCGCACCGCATCGAGCACGAAATCCGGCTGCCAGCCGAACAGGCTCATGCCGAAACCGTTGAGGGCGTCGACATAGTCGTTGCCGTCCAGA
>DATJBR010000353.1:0-2642 GCA_035515255.1 Lysobacter sp.
TCGGCTTCCGCCTCTTCCGCCACCTGCATGAACTCCGGCCCGCGATGGCTCAGCTCGAGTACCGATGCGCCCGCGGCACGGCGGTCGAGAAATTCGGCCTGGGCCTGCTGCAATACGGCTTCCGGCAAGGTCGCCGGACCGGCGCTGAAGTTGTAGGGGCGAGGCATGGCGGCTTTCCAATGGGTGTCTCCCAAAGTATGCCGCACTGCAGCAACATGCAAAGCCCGATGGCTGTCCCTTACCCGGGTCAGCGCGCGCCGTACAGCAGCAACAGGGCCAGCGCCCCGGCAAGCAGCATCGCGGCCAGCAACAGCCACGGCATGCGTCGCATCGACGAGGCCACCGGCGAGCGGGCCGGCTCCCCGGACGATGAGGCTTCCGGCATCCCGACAGCGGTGGGTGCCGCCGCCGCGAAAACAGGAGACACATACGGGGCTTCCAGCAGGAAACGCTGGTTCGCGCCAAAAACGATCTGGTCGCCCGGCAGCAACAACCCTTCGCGCACCTGATAGCCATTGACCACGCTGCCGCCTGGCGAACCAAGATCGCGCAGGACGATGCCTTCGGGGTGCGGTTCCAGGCGCGCATGGCGATCGGCGAATCCGGGCTCGGCAATGCACACGTCCGATTCCGTCAAGCGCCCGATCACGCACGGCCGGTCGAGGTTGAAACAGCGTCCGTGATGGATTCCGCCCACACCGCGCAGCACCACATGGCGCATCACGTCCGGCACGACGGTCGGGACATCGGGCAGCGCCCGCGGTGACGGCCCCAACAGGATCAGTTCAACGCCGTCCATGTGCATCGTGTCGCCAGCGCGCAGCATCGCCATTCGCCGCACCGGACGACCATTGACATGCAGGCCACGCGCGCCTTCACGCAACTGCAGCCAGGCGCCGCGACGGTCGACACAGAACTGGATGCGGGCCTTGTCCGCACGATCCACCAGACAGGGCTCGCCCTCGGCATCGTGGCCGACCGCGTGCACGCCCCGGCTCAAGACCAGGTCGGCACGTTCACGGTTGGGAAATCGCAGTCTGAGGTTATCCACGCGGGCAAAATCTAGCACGGCCACGCAGCCGCGCCCATCGTCGCCGACGTGCCGCTTTGAGCCGGCACGCCGCGCCGCCACAATACCGGCTTGCCCAAGGAGACCTGCATGGCCCGCATCGACATCCATCATCCCCACACTCTGGCGCCAGACCGCGCCCGTCAGTCCGTGCAGGAGGTGGCCGACAAATTGACCGAACGCTTCGGGGTCGACTGCCGCTGGGACGGCGACACGCTCCACTTCACCCGCAGCGGTATCGAAGGCTGCATCGCACTGCTGCCGGACCAGTTGCACGTCACCGCGGACCTGGGGTTCCTGTTCGGTGCGATGAAGGGCCCCATCGAGGCCGAGTTGCGCCGGGTCCTGAGCGAACGGTTCAGCTGATTCCAACACGACTCAACGTATATTTGGCCGCCCGCCCGACCCACACGCCGGTCTTTCCATTACTTGCGAGTCCAGCATGCCGAGTGCCTCCTTCCTGACGACCGTCCTGTTGATTGCCGTGGCGCTTGGCGGCATCGCCAGCGCATGGTTGTGGCTGGTCTACAACCAGAAACAGGTGACTGCCGGCGGCCTGCGGGCCCTGGCTGCGATGCGTTGGCGCGAGTCCTCCCGGTTCATCATCGAGGCACTGGAAGACCAGGGCTTCACCGCCAGCCGGTTGTCACCCGATGCGGACCGCGGACAGAACGCCGACCTGCTGCTCAACCGTGGCGACCAGACCTGGCTGCTCAGCTGCAAGCAGGGCGTCGATTACCGCGTCGACGCGTCGATGGTCGACCAGCTGTCCCGCGCCGTCCGTGACAGCGCCGCAAGCGGCGGCATCCTCGCCACGCTGGGCCGCATCCAGGCCGACGCGCGCAAACACCACCAGGGCATCGAGCTGATCGATGGCGCGACCTTGTGGCCCTTGATCAGCCCCCTGCTGCCGCCCAGCCTGCACAGGGAGCTGGTATCGCGCGCCCGTACCCGCACCGTCCGGGCCACCCTCGCGGCATGGTTGCTGGCCCTGGTCGTCGGTGTCGTGGTTGCCGCCGCGCTGGCAGGCCTGGGCACTCCGTCGCGGGCGCCGGCCATGCCTGACATGAGTCACCCGACAGCATCCTCGCCGCCGGCCGCCGCCACTCCGGCCGCAAGCGGTCAGTCGACCCCGGCCGAATCATTGCCGCTGGCGCTCAGCGAAGAAGAACAAAGAGACGTGGTCGTCCGCGCGGTCTCCGCCCTGCCCGGTATCCACCTTGCGTCCTGGGCCACCCGTTCGACCCTGCTGGTGCAGGTCCAGGCCGATGCAAGCCAGCAGCAGATCGACGCTGTCTGCGCCGTGCTCAAGCGTCACGAAACCCTGAGCAGTTCGCGGGTCCAACTGCAGCCGCCACCCGACAGCGATGTCCCGGTCAGGTTCCTGCAGTGTGCGCCGTACTAGGGCTGCCCCAGCAACACGGCCTGCAGGCCAGCGCGCTCCCTGACCATCGTCTGCGCTACGTCGTCATCCCCGCCGAGCGCATCAGCAGCTTCAGCGCATAGGCCACCACCGCCAGGCTCGCCACACTGGCCAGCCAGATCAGCACCAGCCAGCCTACGCGTTTCCACC
>DATJBR010000354.1:0-1559 GCA_035515255.1 Lysobacter sp.
GCCATCGGTAGCCGATGGACGGGCCCCGGCCAAGAATGAGCGGCAGCCAACGCCGTGATATCGGGCAATTGCGGGCATGATGCGGGGCCCTCACAGTTCTTTTGCCGACCCATGCGCGAGACCTACGACGCTCCACGCCCGCTGGATTCCCTCTGGCAGGCACCGGCCATCATCTGGGTGCTACTGGCGGGCGAGTGCCTGGCCGTCGTGCTGGCATTGGCGCCGGGAGTCGATGGCGAGCGTTGGGTCCACTTCGGACTGACTTCGCTGGTGATCCAGTGGGTCGCTCTGCTCACGCTTGGGACGCTGTACCTGCTCCGTGGTGTCCTGGCCGGCATGCGGCCGCAACGACTGGCGTACGTGGCGGTCGCCTTGTTGCTGGTCAACACGTGGCTTGTCGCCGGTCTCGCCTGGCTGGTGGTTCGCGAAGTCTGGCCGATGGCCGATGGCGGCTGGCTGGCCCTGGCGCTGCGCCTGACCGGGATAGCATTAGCCGTCGGCCTCCTCGGCCTGGCCGCCTTCCAGAACCATTGGCGCGGTCGGTTGCATGCGGTGCGGGCGAAGCAGTCGGAGCTGCAGGCATTGCAGGCGCGCATCCGGCCGCACTTCCTGTTCAACACGCTCAACACCGGGGCGGCGCTGGTGCATGGGCGGCCGGAGGCAGCGGAGCGGTTGCTGCTGGATCTGGCCGACCTGTTCCGGGCGGCGCTGGCGGGGCCGCGACAGATTTCGTTGGAGGACGAGTTGTCGCTCGCGCGACGGTACCTGGAGATCGAGGCGCTGCGTTTCGGTGATCGGCTGACGATCGGCTGGCACCTGCCGCGCGAGTTGCCGGCGGTGACGGTGCCGGCGCTGTCGATCCAGCCGCTGGTGGAGAACGCGATCCGCCATGGGGCCGAGCGGATGGCCAACGGGGACATTGATATCAGCGTGACCGCCACGCCCGGCACGGTGGTGGTGCGGATCAGCAACCCGCTGCCGCCCGCGGGCGGGCTGTCCTTTGCCGGCCACCAGGTCGGATTGAATGCGACGCAGGTGCGGATCGAGGCGTTGACCGACGGACGCGGCAGCGTGCTGACGCAGGTCGAGGGCGGACGGTTCATCGCCACGGTGCGATTGCCGGTGGAGGGGTGACTCAAACAAGGGCAGGAGCGCCCTCACCCTAACCCTCTCCCGTAAAACGGGAGAGGGGATAAATGCCCCCCGCGGTGTGGGGAGAATCTGTTCCGGGTTATGCCACCACGCGGTAGCACGGCTTGTAGTCGCCGGCGATCTTCATCCGGCGCTGCTCTACGAAGGCGCGAAGGAGGGCATCGAGCGACGCCATCATTTCGGGATCGCCGTGGATCTCGAACACGCCATGCTCTTCGATCCGGCGCATGCTGTCTTCCTTGACGTTGCCGGCGACGATGCCGGAGAACGCGCGGCGCAGGTCGGCTGCGAGTTCATGCGGTTTACGGCCCTGATGCAGGTCGAGGGAGGCCATCGCTTCGTGGGTCGGTACGAACGGGCGCTGGAACTCCAGCGGCACATTGATCGACCAGTTGAAGAAGAACGAG
>DATJBR010000355.1:0-4300 GCA_035515255.1 Lysobacter sp.
AAATGCTTGTCGCCTTCACGCACGCGACGCCGCTCGGCAACCGTCTTGCACAAATTGACCGGCATCTTGCTGCCGGTCGGACGCTCCCGTCGACACACCAGCCGGCTGTCGTCCGCGGCACGGGCCAGTATCTGGTTGAGCTCCTCCTGCCGGTTGAACACCTCGACCTGCTGGGTGGGCGGCAAGGCATCCACCGAGCCGGTGCGCTCGATCAACGTGCCCATTTCCGACATCAACACGAGCGCGCGGCTACGCGCCTCGGTCGTGATTTCGGCATAGGTCTCGTCGCCCGCAAGCGCCTGCTCGATGGCCGCGCGCTTCGCGCCAAAGTCAGCCGTCTTGGCGACATCCACCACAACCGCAGTCGCCGCCGTCGCAGGCATGGCAACAAATGCCAGGACCAGCGCCAAACCGACACCCTTCTTCAAACGACTCCACACGATCATTTCCATACTCCCCTATGCCGCGATGCTACGGACGGATCCGACGATATCAAAATTCACCTGCGCATAAATATCGTCTGCAGCCGGGCTGCACCGGTGCGCGGCTGAAGCCGCTCATGCGAACGGATAGGTCAGGTTTTGCCGTAGGAGCAACGTGAGTCGCGACCTGTCCATCATGTCCAGCATTCGCGGCCGCGACTCACGTCGCTCCTGTGAAGGAGGGGGCTGTCGATCCTCAACCGGCCCGGCTCAGCCCTTCGCCGCCAACCGTTTGGCCGCACGCAGTTTGTGGCGTTTGGCCGCGTAGGTGATGATTTCGCTGGCGACATCGACGCCGCTGGCGTCCTCGATGCCCTCCAGACCCGGCGAGGCATTCACTTCCAGCACCAGCGGGCCGCGCCGGGAGCGGATCAGGTCGACGCCGGCCACGCCCAGGCCCAACACGCGGGCAGCGCGGATCGCCACATCCTGCTCGGCCAGGGTCGCCTTGACGCCCTTCGCACTGCCGCCGCGGTGCAGGTTGGAGCGGAAGTCACCCATCGGTGCCTGCCGCTTCATCGCGGCGACCACCTTGCTGCCGACCACAAAGCAGCGCAGGTCCGCGCCCTTGGCTTCGGGAATGAACTCCTGCACCAGGAACTGCGCATACAGCCCGCGCAACGCCTCGATGACTCCGCGCGAGGCCGAGACCTTCTCTGTCAGCATCACGCCCGCGCCCTGGGTGCCTTCGTTGAGCTTGATGACGTGTGGCGGCGGGCCCAGCATCGCCAGCAGGTCGGCGGTGTCGTCCGGGTTGTCGCCGAACACCGTCACCGGCATGCCGATGCCGTGCGCAGCCAGCATCTGGTGGCTGCGCAGTTTGTCGCGTGCGCGCAGGATCGCGTCCGACGGGTTCGGACTCAGCGTTCCCATCAGTTCAAACTGGCGCAGCACCGCGCTGCCATAACGCGTGACCGAGGCACCGATGCGCGGGATCACCACGTGGTAGCCGGAGATCGGGCGGCTCTTGTAGCGCATCGCAAAGCCGTCGCTGGAGATGTGCATGTAGCAACGCAACGGGTCGAGGGTGCGCACGCTGTGGCCGTGCTCGCGGGCGGCCTCGACCAGACGGCGCGTCGAATACAGCTTGGTGTTGCGCGAGAGGATCGCGAATTTCATGCGTGCTGGCTCATGTGTGCCGGAACCACGAGGGAATCGATCTGGACCATCGGCAGCCCCTCATCGACGGGCCGACCGTGCAGGAAAGAACGCGCCGGATCGACCGTGAACGTGCGAGCCATTGCCGTGCGTCCCAGCAGCATCGGAAACAGCATGCCGCGGCGGTCGCTGAGGTTGATGTCGATGTCGCGCTCGATCCCGGCCAGGCGCAACGGGGTGCGCACGAACGCCCGCCGGGTGCGATGGCCGCCCGAGTCGGTGACATCACGCTCGTCGATCAGTGGCGCGGCGCAATCCACCGCCATTCCAGCGCCACCCTGCGCACCTCCCGGCGTCAGCCGGAAGCCGACCCACGGCGCACCACGCTCCACAAAACGCCATTGCGCATCCACGTGCAATGCCGAGGTACGCGCACCGCTGTCGACCTTGGCCCGGATCGCATGCACACCGAGTCCCGGCAGATCCACCCACTCCCGCCAGCCAAGCACAACCCTGAGCGTCATTACCGCCTCCGTACCACGAAGATCCATCACGAAGAACCATGCCGATGATGCCGTCGCGGCGGTGACCCGCGGGTTACAGACCCCGGTCATGACTGCACGTACGGGCGCGACCGGACCGGCCAATAAACACTGCCAATAAAAACGGCGGCCCCGTCCGTGAGGACCGGGGCCGCCGCATGTCTGGAGCGGGTGAAGGGAATCGAACCCTCGTCAGTTGCTTGGGAAGCAACAGCTCTACCATTGAGCTACACCCGCGAGGTGGCGAGTTTAATGCCTTTGCGCGTGCACGGGGAGCACGCTGTGGATCCCGATGGACCCGCCGGTCAGAAGTTCCCGCCAACCGTGGCGAACACCGTGGTGTTGTTGCCACCCTGCTGGCCGACGGTGAGGCTGCTGCCCAGGTTCGCGTCCAGCCCGAACACGCGGGTGCGCGCGCCGAAAGTCAGGCTGCCGTAGCTGTCGTCGAACGCCACGCCGGGCACAGCGTACGGTGAGGTTCCCGACATCGACTGCAACTGCGCGAACGCCTGCGCGGGAGCATCCTCGAACTCGCGATCGACGGTCAGGCGCGCATACGGCTGCAGGTGCTCGCTGGCGATGTAGCGCAACTGCCAGCCGGCGGTCCCGATCAGCGAATCGAATTTCTGCTCCGGATACGCCAGCGACGTCGACAGCTGCGCATCGCTTTCGCCGAACCCGTCGACCTGGATCTTCTGCGCCAGCACGCCCACCAGCGGGCCGTGACGCAGCGCACCATCGCCGAACTCCCAACCGGCATTGAGGCCGGCGGTGAAGTTGCTGCCATCGACATCGGCGCGATGCACGCGGGTGGAGCGACCGAGGTTGGCGTTGCGCTTGATGTCAAAGCCCAACTGGCTGTAGCTGAGCTGGCCATTGACCCAGGCGCCGTTGGCCGAGGTCCAGCCCAGGTAACCACCGATGCTCGCCTCGCTCTGGTCGAAGCTGCCACCGCTGCGGCCCCAGTCCTGCCTGGCCTGGCCGTAACCGCCGAACCCGCCCAGGGTCAGGCCGTCGCGGTGCCAGTCGATGCCGACCGTCAGCGCCGGAACCGCACCGTCATACAGGTTGCCGTGGTCGTAGCGCTGGAAATCGCCACGCACATCGGCCCACCAGCGCTTGCCGTCGCTCAACGTCACACCCGACAACTGCGCGGCGACGCGCTCGGCACGGGCACGCCCGACCGCCGACGCCGAGTTCGTCAGCACCGCCATCTGGCGCGGCGCTTCGAGGATCGAGGCCGCGTAGTCGGCGATCAGTTCGTGGGCGGCGCCGCTGGGATGCACGCCATCGGCAAACGCGTAGCTGGTCGCCGCATCCGGCGTGACGTAGGTGCCGGGCTGGCAGGTCACCGACTGCGCGGTGATCTGGGGCTGGCAGGCGGTGCCGGTGATGTTGCTGAACCCGAATTCCCCCGGACGGGCGGCGACTTCCTGGAACAGGTGGAAGGTGTCCAGCGGAATCACCCGCAACCCCGTCGCGGCGAGACCGCCATACAACGCGTCGTTGTAGACCGTCGCCAACTGGGTCAGCTGGCTCTGGGCGAGCGCACCCTGTGCACGCGCGGACGGTGTCAGGCCGAGATCCGGGATGCTCGGCACCAGCACGTACTGCGCGCCGGCTGCCTGCAACGCACCGACGACGCCGATCTGCGAGGTCACTGCCGCACCGATGGTCGCCTGCGCCGGCGCGCCCTGCGCCACCGCGAACAGGTCGTTGTTGCCGCCCCAGACCGTGTACAGCGCATTCGGATCGGCCACGCCGCCGGTCGCCGTCAGGTAACTGGTGAGTTGGGTCGTCATCGACGGGGTGAACCCGAGCGGACCCAACGAGTCCTCGCCGGCACGCGCTCCGCCGACGGCATAGTTGTCCCCGCCCTGATTGGCCGCATTGGCATCGGTGCCGTAGAAATCGGCCAGGTACTCCGACCACACCAGCCACGGGTTGGTGGTGAACTTGCCCAGCAGCGCCCCACCCGGACCCACTGCGCCGACCAGTACCGGACGGAAATGACCGGAGTCAGTCAGGCTGTCGCCGAAGAAAATGGTCTGCGAATAAGGCTGGCCGTGCGCGCTGGACTGCGCCAATGCAGGTGCGGTCGCCAGCGCGAGGGCGGCGGCGAGAACGGTATGAACGGGTTTCATCTGGCAGGCTCCTGCAACGGATGTGGGACAGGCC
>DATJBR010000356.1:0-2077 GCA_035515255.1 Lysobacter sp.
CGAAATCACGCCGCCGGAAGCATTGCCGTACAGCGCCGAAAACGGCCCGCGCAGCACCTCGATGCGCTCGGCGGATTCCAGCGGGAAATGCGACACCTGGCCTTGCCCGTCCGGCATCGTGGCCGGGATGCCATCGGTGTAAAGCCGCACGCCGCGCACACCGAACGTGGCGCGCGCGCCGAAACCGCGGATCGATATCTGCAGATCCTGGGCGTAGTTCTGGCGGTCGCGGGCGACCACGCCGGGCACCCGCTGCAGGGTTTCCGACAGGTCGATTTTCGCTTGCGCACGCTGGATGTCATCGGCGCCGATGACGTCGATCGCAGCGGGAACCACCAGTGCATCGACCGGCGCGCGGGTCGCGGTGACCACTACCGGGGCAAGCTGCGCATCGACCCCTGGCGAGGGCTGCTGTGATGATGTCTGCTGCGATTGCGCCATACCCGGCACCAGCAGGAGTGCCAGCCAATGCAGCCGCAGGCGTTGCCTGCATCGTGCGGGTGGACAGTACGTGTACGTGTTGCTCATAAACCAAACCTCAATGTCGTGGTGCTTTCCAGCAAGCTGGCGGCAACGTCCTCGATGACGTCCGCCAAAAGTGTCTGATCGGCCCGCGCTGCCAGTGTGCGCAGCGCCGCGGACGTATCAGGCGGGTCCCTGTCGGGTATGGCCAGCAAGGCCATCGCCTGGCCGGCGAGCAACTGCTCTTCGGGTCGAGCATTTGCATGGGTACCGGATCCGGCAGCGAAGTCCCCCAACTCGGCCATCGCGTGACCCAGGTTCAACACCGCCAACAGGCCGGTCGGCATGCGCCTGGACAGTGCCTGCGCACGGCCAAGGTGCAGGGTCAGCCGCAGGATCTGGCGCGACGTCTGCGCCTGCCATTCGCCGTCGGTCGATGATTGCCGACGGGCCAGACGTTGCAGGTCGCGGCGGATGGTATCGGCCGCGTTGATGGCCTGCGTCTCGGGCCGGCGCGGCATCAGCATGAAGCTCACCGTGACCACGGTGGCCGCCGCCAGCATCGCCAACGCTCCCTGCAATACCCTGCCGACGTCCAGCGCGACCGCCGGCAGGACGGCCTGCCCAGCGAGCAGGAACACCATGTTGGCATCGATCGACGGCAGAGCGGTCCGCGTCGCCGCGCGGGCCAGGCCACCCAGCAGCAGGAACGGGGCAATCGAAAGCACCAGTTCGGGCGTGGTGTCCACGTGTGGCTGCAGCAGCAAGCGGTAGAGCAGCGCCGCAATCACGCCGACGACCACGCCCTTCAACATGTGCGGAGCGATCCGCTGCGGCATCGCCATCGAGCCGAGCACCATGGAAAAGATGCACACCGCGAGCACCGACAGTTCGGCCAATGCCGAACCCGACCAGTGGCCGAGCACCGAGGCGACCAGCGCCGCTGTTCCGGTGATCGCGCCGGTGCGCCAGGCCAGCCCCCACTCCCGATGCGGCGCCAGATAGGTCAGCTTGGCGCCGAACGATCTTGCGTCCGCATCCGCGGGGTCGGTCTCCAGCGCCGCGGCCGCCTGGACCAGGCTTTCGACGCTGGTGATGAATCGCCCGGACAGGCGGCTTCCGTCCTCGACCGCGATCGTCAAGCCGGGACGGAAAGCCCCATCATCGGACGGCGCATTCAAGCGCGCGGCGAGTGCATCCAGTTGTTCGATCACCGCGGGATCTGGCGCACGACCGGCACGGCGCAGCGCGCAGGACCAGGCCATGCCGGCGGCAACCACCGACAACGAGGCCACCAGCAACGCATCCACGTGCCGCAACCGGCGATACCCCTCCACCGAGCCCGCACTCACCAGTCGCGCCGCTGCCTCCACCTCGCTGACCTCGACGATGAACCGGCTCTCGCCATCGCCGACCAGCCGGTCACTGCCGCTGCGCAGCAGGTCCACGGCATGGCCGACCGCCTGCCCGGCGAGCCGTCGCGCCCTGAGGTAGAACACCTGCCGTCGCGACTGCGGCGTCATGAAACCGGTGACCAGGGTCAGCACGACCACGCCGATCAGGGTGCATTCCACCCGCGCCACGGCAATATCGAGCGAGGGCTCGGCGAGCAGCA
>DATJBR010000357.1:0-4167 GCA_035515255.1 Lysobacter sp.
CATCGGCGCAGCTTAGCGGACGCGATGCGTACTCTAGACTGGCACCTTGCCCCGACCACCGCCGCGTCCATGAGCCAGTCCCCCGTCGCCCGTCCATCCCGCCCTTCGCCTGCCACCGCCGCGGCAGCAACGGCGTTGATCCGTTGGCGCGGGCTGTCGTTGCTGTATGACTTCTTCGCCGCGCTCGGGCTGTGGCTGCTGGTGGCGGCGATCTTCGTCGCCCTGCACCACGACGCGGTCACCGGCGGCGTGCTCGGCCTGCTCGAATTCATCGTGCTGTGGAGTGTCACCGGTGCGTACGCCATGGCCAGTTGGCGTCGCGGTGGCCAGACCCTGGGCATGCGGCCGTGGCGGTTGCGGGTGGTTGCTGCCGATGGCGGCGTGCCGACGTGGCTGGCGTTGCTGATCCGCTACGTCGTCGGCAATGCGTCGTTGCTGTTGGGCGGGCTTGGTTTCTGGTGGGCCTGGATCGACCGCGACCGCCTCACCTGGCACGACCGCGCGAGCGGCACCCGGCTGCGACGGGAGCCAAAGCCCGCGCGCTGAAGCTCACCCGGAACGCTTTTTGAACAGCAGCATCGACACGCCGACCATGATCACGGTCGGCAAGGCGTAGGCGAGCCGGAAGTCGAACTTGAACGCGCTGGCCATTTTCACGAACTGCGTCTGCAGCAACCAGAAGCCCAGCGCGAACACGATACCGATGAACAGCCGCTTGCCGAGGCCGCCGCTGCGCAGGCTGCCGAACGCGAACGGGATCGCCGCCAGACACAGCGCCAGCACGTTGATCGGGTAGAACCAGCGGCCCCAGTAGTGCTCCTGGAAATCGCTCGCATCCAGTCCGTTGCGCTGCCGGTACTCCACTGCATTGTTCAGTTCGCGGGCGCTCAGGTAACGCGGCCGGTCGATGTCGGCGCTCAGCGCGGTCGCGTCCAGTTGCGACTCCCAGCGCTCCTCGGCGACCCGGGCCTGGGTCACCGCATTGGGCTGGAAAGTGGTGCGGGTCACGTCGCGCAGCAACCAGCCGCCCGGGCGGTGCTCGGCGATCTTCGCAAGCGCCAGCGACTTCAGGCGACCGTCGTCCTCGAATTCGTACAGGCGCACGTCGTTCAGCTCCAGCCAGCGATCGCCGCCTTCGCCGCGTTCCTCGCCGCCCTCGGCATTGAGGATGATCGCGCCCTCGCGGGCCCAGACACCGGAATACCGGGCGACGATCAGATCGTTGGACCGGGACGAGGCCTTCAGCGCGTCCGCGCGCCGCTGGCCCCAGGGTGCGAGGGTCTCGCCATTGACCACCATCAGCGCCGTCAGCAGCGACAGCGCCACGCCGACGCTGATGGTCATGCGCCGGCGCGACAGGCCGATGGCGCGCAGCGCGGTCAGCTCGGAGGTCGCGGCCAGCTGGCCCAGCGCCATCAGCGCGCCGATCACGGCAGCGGTCGGAAACAAGGTGTAGGCGTGGCGCGGCATCGTATAGAGCACGTGGACCAGCGCCTCCACGATGCCGTAGCTGCCTTCGCCGACGTTGCCGAACTCCGACACCATCGCCAGCATCATGTCCAGGCCCAGCAGCACGGCCCAGGTCAGCAGTACGGTACCGAGCACGGTCCGGCCCAGGTAGAGGTCGTGGATCTTCGGGAACGGCATCATCGACTTGCCTCCTGCAGCGTCGGCATCCGGCTGCGACGCATGCGGCCGTCACTGAAATACAGCCACGTTGCGCCGCCCAGCAAGGGCAGCACCAGCCACCACAGGCCCAGCCCGGGGGCGATGCGGCCGCTGGCCAGCCAGCCCTGGCCGACCTGCACCAGGTTCATGCCGATCAGGTACGCGAAGAAGCCCATCATCGGGCCGCTATAGCGCGCCTGACGCGGGGTGCTGCGTGCCAGCGGCACCGCCATCAGTGCAAACACCAGGGTCAGCAACGGCGGGGCGAGGCGTGCGTGCAGCTCCGCGCCGGCCGCGCGGCGGGGATCGCCCACCAACTGCATGGTCGGCAACACCCGCGGATCGTTCGGGTCGTAGCGTTCCTTGCCGGCGGGCAGGCGCACCTCGTTGCTGGCGTAGCGCATCAGCCGGTAATCCAGTCCCGCGTCCATCGGCCCCTCGATCTGGAAGCCGTTGTCGAGCGTCAGGTAGCGCTCGCCGCTGTCGTCGACATTGAGCGAGCCGGTGTTGGCGGTGGTGATGTCGAGCCGGTCTCCGGAATGGCGGTAGATGAAGATGCGCTCGAAGCGGCGGCCATCGCCCGGCATCGCGCCGACGTACACCACGCCACCGCCGCCCGGAATCTCGGTGAAGCTGCCCGGCGACAGGCCGGAAATGACCAGGTTGCGGTTGGCCTCGTTGATCATCAGTCGCGAGGTGCGCTCGGCCATCGGCCCCAGCCACAGTGAGCACAGCCCGACCACTACCACCACCGGCAGCACCAGGGCCAGCAGCGGCCTGAGCAGGCGCGCCGGGCCGATGCCCATGGCGGCGATGACCGGCATCTCCGAGTCGCGATACAGGCGGCCGACGGCGAGCATCAGTCCCAGCATCAGGGCCAGCGGCAGGATCAGCGGCAGCCAGCTGAGCAGCACCAGGCCGAGCTGGGCCAGCATCAGGCCCGCCGGCAGGCGGCCGGAAGCGATGTCCTTGAGCACGTCGGTGATGACGCCGCCGACGCTGACAATCAGCAGCACCACCAGGGTGGCGAAGGTCGTCTGGGCGAGTTCGCTCAGCAGGTAACGGTCGAGCTTGGGCATCGGCAGCCTTGGTGATGGCGCAATATGAACGCGTATTTTTCAATAAAACAGGGGCTTGCTTTAGACTTGCAGGTTCGTTCGCACGACATCGTGCCGGCCGCGCCATGCGCGATTCGGCCGGTATTGTCGCCCGGATCGGTCATTTTCGCCGCCGGAAACCGTCACGAACGCTCCTTCACTTCCCGGAATCTGTTGCATGGCCCTCGAATTCGACCTGAATCATGACGCGCTCGCCACTGCCAAGGCGGACTGCATCGTTGTTGGCGTGTTTCTCGACAATGCACTCGACAACGCACTGACCGACGCCGCGAAGGCGCTGGACGCCGCCAGCGGTGGCCGTCTGGCCGCCCTGGTCGAGCGCGGCGACATCAACGGCAAGGCAGGCAAGACGGCGCTGCTGCACGACCTCGCCGGCGTGACCGCGCCGCGGGTGCTGGTGGTCGGTCTGGGCGAGGCCGACAAGTTCGGCGCGTCGCAGTACCTCAAGGCCGTCGATGACGCCGCCCGCGCGCTGAAGACCGGTCCGGTCACGCATGCGGTGTTCGCCATGGCCGATGTCGCCATCAAGGGCCACGACAGTGCCTGGGCGATCCGTCAGGCCGCAGTGGCTGCCAACCACGCCTGCTACACCTATACCGCCACGCTGGGCGAGAAGAACAAGGCCAAGACGGGCGAGCCGGGCCTGCGCAAGCTCTCGGTCCACGTGCCGGCCGGCATGGGCGATGCGCAGACGGCGCTGGACCAGGGCCGCGCGATTGCCGCCGGCGTCGCGTTCGCACGCGAGCTGGGCAACCTGCCGCCGAACGTCTGCAACCCCGCCTACCTGGCGGACCGGGCGGTCGAGTTCACCGGCCGCTCCGACGTCACCAGCTGCGAAGTGCTGCAGGACGCGGAGATGGAGAAGCTGGGCATGGGCTCGCTGCTGGCCGTGGCCCGCGGCTCGGCCAACCGCCCGCGCCTGATCGCGATGAAGTACAACGGCGCCGGCGACGACAGCAAGCCCTACGTGCTGGTCGGCAAGGGCCTGACCTTCGACACCGGCGGCATCAACCTCAAGGTCCAGGGCGGAATCGAGGAGATGAAGTTCGACATGTGCGGCGGCGCCAGCGTGATGGGCACCTTCGTCGCCGTGGTCGGCATGAAGCTGAAGATCAACCTGGTGGTGATCGTGGCCGCCGTGGAGAACATGCCCGACGCCGACGCCTACCGTCCTTCGGACGTGCTGACCAGCATGTCGGGCACGACCATCGAGGTCGGCAACACCGACGCCGAGGGCCGCCTGGTGCTGTGCGACGCGCTGACCTGGTCGCGCAAATTCGAGCCGGCGGCGCTGATCGACGTCGCCACCCTGACCGGCGCCTGCATGGTCGCGCTGGGCAAGTACGCTTCGGGCCTGATGAGCAAGCACGATGATCTGGCC
>DATJBR010000358.1:0-12369 GCA_035515255.1 Lysobacter sp.
ACATGACCCACCATTCCGCGGCACACCGGTCCCAGGCCATGAACGAGTGCATCGACAACTGCACGCAATGCCACGCGATCTGCCTGGAGACCATCAACTATTGCCTGGGCAAAGGCGGTGCCCACGCAGCACCGGAGCACATCGCCCTGCTGGCGACGTGTGCCGATATCTGCGCCACCAGCGCCGACGCGATGCTGCGTGGCGCCAGCGTTCACTCCGTCGTTTGCGGTGCCTGCGCGGAGATTTGCCGCCAGTGTGCCGATGCATGCGATGCCATGAACGACCCCGAGATGACGCGCTGCGCCGATGCCTGTCGTCGCTGCGCGGAAAGCTGTAGTGCCATGGCAGCCTGATGCGTCGGGGATCCCGCCGTAACCAGCGGGATCCTCACTTCGCAAAACCACAAGCATCAAGAGTCGACGAACCGTTGTTTCACTGACAAGCAGGCAGCCAACGCTGTCGGGTCCACCACTGCACGGCCCCAGGAACGGGACCTTGCATCACACTCGCAAAGAGGACAATCCATGAAGTCGTCAAACCTTTTCCGCTCCTTCGCGCTCGTCCTGGCGATCGCTGCAGGGCAGTTCTCGCTGCAGATCGCGTATGCCCACGCTGCGCTGCAGCAGTCCACACCGGCGGCAGATGCGGTGGTGGCCTCTCCAGGCCAGATCGATCTCGTGTTCAACGAAACACTGATTCCGCGGGCGTCGCGTCTCAAGTTGCTCATGAAGCACGGCAGCTCCGCCATGCCGATCGAGAACTTCACCACCGAGATCGTCAACAACGGAAAGACCCTGCGCGCCAGGTTGACTGGTCCGCTTGCTCCGGGCGTCTACACCGTGGAGTACCGCGCGGTCGGTGGTGACAACCACCCCATGCCGGGCAGCTTCAGCTTCACGGTGCGCTGAGGAGTCGCGAATGTTCGACCTGTCGGCTTATGCACTGAGATTCCTCGAATATCTGGTTCTCATGGTTCTTTTCGGGGTTCCACTGTTCGGTTGGTACGGTTCGCGTCGACCGGCACTCGCCGACGCCCTGGCCGGGTGGCCATTCATGGGCGTTCTGTTGGTGAGTGCCGCCGTCGGGCTCGTGCTCACCGGGGCCGATGTCGTCTTCAAGACCGCCGGCATCATGGGAATGCCGGTCGCCGACGTTGATCGCGAATCGCTTGGCTGGTATCTGTTTGAGACGTCCGCAGGCCGCGCAGCCATGGCGAGAGGCGCGCTGCTGATCGCCATGGTGTGTGTGCTCGGATGGCATCGCCGCCGCGGAAAGGTGGAGTCCGCCTTCCCGCTGGCGGCGACGCTGGCGGGCGGCGCACTCGCTTCGCTGGCATGGAACGGTCACGCCGCCGCGGGCGAAGGCGTCGCAGGCGCGGTCCGGCTTGCTGCGGGCTTCATCCATCTTCCTGCGGCAGGTGGCTGGATCGCAGCGGTCCTGATGTTTCTGGGGATGCTCCTGCGCGACAAGGAGCCCTCGGACATCGGGCGTCTGCGACCGACGCATGACTTCCTGCATGGATTTTCGACGCTGGGAACGATTTTCGTTGCTGCGCTCGTCTTGTCCGGAATCGCGCACTATGGAGATCTCACCGCATGGTCATTGTCGGCGCTGCTGCAGAGCACCTACGGAAACTTGCTGCTGTTCAAGCTTTCCCTGTTTGGTGGAATGCTCGTCCTGGGAGCGTTGCACCGATGGACGCTGGTGCCGCGTCTGGGACGGGCGCTGAGCAGCGGTGACCCTGCGCGACAGGTGCGGGTCTTGCGGCAGAGTGTGACGGCCGAGGCCGCGCTGGCCATCTTGATCCTGATTGTCGTTTCAGTGCTCGGGACGCTCAGCCCCGTTTGACTATTCCTTTCCATGGCACATGCTGGCAGGTCATGCGTGCCCGATGCATCCGAAGCAACATGGTCCCGACCGCACACGTTTCCCTAACTTTGGCAGTGCAAGGCTTTTGAGGATGCTGGGCATCGGGGTGGGATATCAAGTCGGAAACACCAGGAGAATCGACATGGCACACGTTCATCACGGCACAGGTCACAAGAATTCCGAGGGCGGCGGTCGTCCCTATACGTTGTTCTGGGTCAATATGGTGTTCGGTCTTGCGGTCATGTACATCGTCATGTTCTCGATGATCGACGGTGTCCACGACTTCCGGAACAACCTGAACATGTTCTACATGGCACTGACCATGTGGGCTCCCATGGGGATATTTATGCTCGCCACCATGCCTGGCATGTTCCCCAAGAAGCGCCTGAACCTTGCGCTCCATGCGATCTTCGCCGTAGTGACGATCGGCTCATTCGCCGCAACCCGGGCGCAGGCGCTCGTGGATGACCGACAGTTCATCGATTCGATGATCCCCCATCACTCGGGTGCGATCCTCATGTGCCGGGAAGCCGGCTTGCATGACGCCGAGCTGCTGGCACTGTGTGACGACATCACCAAGGCGCAGCGCTCCGAAATCGACCAGATGGAGAGCATCAGATCCCGTCTCGACTAGGCTTCTTAACCATCTCCATCTGCTGCCCGTCTTCGGAGGGGGATTCCGCCCGGCCTGGCTCCAGCATCAGGCAGACTTCACGGATGCAGTGCAACTGGAACCTTGGCAGTCCATTCCAATTCGAAGATCATCTGGCATGAACCCACCGTCTTCCCACCACCATTCCCACCCTGATGACGCGACCACCACTGCTGGAACCGCGAATGGTCGGGTGACCGACCCGGTCTGCGGCATGCAGGTGGATCCCGCCACCACGCCGCATCATGCGGACCACGCCGGCGTCCCCTTCCACTTCTGTTCGGAGCGCTGCCGCGCGAAGTTCGTCGAGGATCCCGAGCGCTACCTGTCGCCACGGGAGCCCGAGGTGGCACAGCCCGGCGCCATCTATACCTGCCCGATGCATCCGGAAGTCCGGCAACCCGGTCCCGGCACCTGTCCCTTCTGCGGCATGGCGCTGGAGCCGGAAATGCCCAGCCTGGAGGACGATGACAATCCGGAACTTCGCGACTTCTCGCGTCGGTTCTGGTGGACGCTTCCGCTGACGGTGGTGACGTTGGTGCTGGCCATGTTCGGCCGGCATGTCCCAAGCCTCGAACTGGGCGGCGTGCAGCTCCTGCCGCTGTCGATCGACGTGCAGACCTGGGTCGAGCTGGTGCTGACCACCCCAGTCGTGCTGTGGGCCGGCTGGCCGTTCTTCGAACGCTGCGTGCAGTCGATCCGCAACCTCCACCCGAACATGTTCACGCTCATCGGGATCGGCGTCGCGGCGGCCTTTGGCTACAGCCTGGTCGCCACCTTTGCACCCGGGCTGTTCCCGGCCTCGTTCAACGAGCATGGCCGCGTCGGCGTGTATTACGAAGCGGCGGCGGTGATCGTGTCGCTGACGCTGCTGGGCCAGATGCTGGAGCTGCGGGCACGTTCGAAAACGTCGGCGGCGATCAAGGGACTGCTGGGCCTGGCGCCAAAGGAAGCCCGCCGGCTCAATCCCGATGGCACCGAGGAAGACATCCCGCTGACCCACGTCCACGTCGGCGACCACCTGCGGGTGCGTCCCGGCGAGAAGGTGCCGGTGGATGGCGAAGTGGTGGAAGGCCGCTCCAGCGTCGACGAGTCAATGCTGACCGGCGAACCCATCCCGGTCGGGAAGACCGCGGGCGACCAGGTCATCGGCGCGACCCAGAACGGCACCGGCGCGCTCGTGATCCGCGCCGCCAAGGTGGGCTCCGACACCGTGCTGTCGCAGATCGTGCAGCTGGTCGCGCAGGCGCAGCGCTCCCGCGCGCCGATGCAGCGGATGGCCGACACGGTCGCTTACTGGTTCGTGCTGGCGGTGCTGGCGATCTCGGTCGCGACCTTCTTCATCTGGGGTTACTTCGGCCCGGATCCGTCCTGGACCTATGCCGTGCTGAACGCGGTTTCGGTGCTGATTATCGCGTGTCCGTGCGCGCTGGGCCTGGCGACGCCGATGTCGATCATGGTCGCCACCGGACAGGCGGCGCAGGTCGGCGTGCTGTTCCGGGATGCCGAGGCCATCGAACACATGCGCCGCATCGACACCCTGATCGTCGACAAGACCGGCACACTCACCGAGGGCCGCCCGGCCTTCAGAGAAGTCGTGGCCTTCGACGGCTTCGACGCCGACCGGGTCCTGCACCTGGCGGCCAGCCTGGACCAGGGCAGCGAGCACCCGCTGGCCGATGCGATCGTGGCCGAAGCCCGGCGCCGGAACTTCGAGTTCGACCGCGTGGAGGACTTCGACTCGGTCACCGGCATGGGTGTGCGCGGAACCGTGGCCGGCCACGCGCTTGCGCTGGGCAATACCGCACTCATGAACGACCTGGGCGCCAATCCCGGCGCGCATGTCGACGTGGCCGAGCGCATGCGCCGCGAGGGCTCGAGCGCCATGTTCCTGGCCGTGGACGGGCGGCTGGCGGGCCTGGTCGCTGTCGCCGACCCGATCAAGGCATCGGCTGCGGCCGCCATCAACGAGCTGCACGCTGCCGGGCTGCACATCATCATGGCCACCGGCGACGGGCTCACCACCGCACGCGCCGTGGCCACCGAGCTGGGCCTGGACGAGGTACATGGCGAGGTCCGCCCCGAGGACAAGGCCCAGCTGGTGCAGCGCCTCAAGGGCGAAGGCCGGCGGGTGGCCATGGCGGGCGACGGCATCAACGACGCGCCGGCGCTGGCGGCCGCCGACGTCGGCATCGCCATGGGCACGGGCACCGACGTCGCGATGTCGAGCGCGCAGATCACCCTGGTCAAGGGCGACCTGCGCGGCATCCTGCGCGCCCGGAAGATCTCGCAGGCCACCGTGGCCAACATGAAGCAGAACCTCACCTTCGCGTTTCTCTACAACGCGCTGGGGGTTCCGGTTGCGGCCGGGGTGCTCTACCCCGCGTTCGGGATACTGCTGAGCCCGATGGTCGCGGCGCTTGCCATGAGCCTGAGCTCGGTGTCGGTGGTGGCCAACGCGCTGCGCCTGGCAAGGTCGGCCGCAGTTCCGGCGTCACCAAAGGCGACCACGCCCGACCAGACGCCCGATCTGGCCCAGGGTTGATCTGAATCAGTTGCATTGGACCGCGCTAGAGGTAACCTCGAGTCATGATCCGCCGTCGCCACCGGAACTGGTTCCAGCGCACCGCCCTTCTCGCGATGGTGGCGCTACTCTGGTCCCAGTTCGCGCTGGCCGGTCATGGCGGCTGTCTGGATCTCCCGGGCACTCCCGCCGCAGTCGCGGCCGACACGGACACCCGCCACGACCACGGCCACGGCTGTGACGCCGAGCTGGCCTCGGCGGATAAGGCGCTGTGTTCCGCGCATTGCAGCGAAGGGGACGTTTCGGCCGACAGTGGGCGCATCCCCCCGGTCCCACCGCTGATTGTCGGCGCGTGGCTCTCTTGGTTCACGGTCGCCGAGGTTGCGGACGGTGGACATGGCGTCACGTCAACATGGGTGGATTCGCCACCCAGGCCCGCCTGGCACCGCCCCACCGCCCATCCAGCGGCTCTGCTGCTGATCTGATGCCCGAACGCTGACTGTTCCGCACGACCTGTGCGGCGCAGTGCTGTGCGTTCGTGCCGTGCGCATCACGGCATGTGTTCCTGCCTCGTCCGAGCGACCTGCGTCGCATCGGCCCAAGGACACTGATATGGCATCCCTGTTCGACCGATTGCAGGCCAGGCGCCTGCACCCTCGCCCGCTGTTCCGCCGTCGGCCACCGCTCCGGCACCTGCCTGCCTGCGTGCTCGCCGGCGCCTTGTGGGCACTGGCGCTGTCCGCGACCGCCACCGAACCCATCCCAGGACACAGCCTCGAGTCCATCCGCGCCTGGGTGCTTGAGCACAACCCCGAGCTGCGGGCCATGGACTTCGAGGCCCAGGCCGCCGAAGCACGGATCCAGCCGGCGGGCGCCCTGCCCGACCCGACGGCCTCCGTCGGATTCCGCGGCCTCGATCCGGACAAACCCTGGCGGAACGCCGGTGCCGAGCGCGAGATCGACTACGCGCTGCGCCAGCAGATCCCGCTCTGGGGCAAGCGCGGCCTGGCGCGGACCGCGGCCAGCCAGAACGCGGTCGCGGTCGGGCTTGATCGCCTCACCACGGCGCGCGACCTGCTGTCCGACGCCGAGGCGGCCTACGCACGCTACTGGCATGCCGACCAGGCCGTGGCCGTGCTCGATCGCCGCATCGCCCTGCTCCGCCAGGTCGAAGAGATGGCCGGCGTGCGCTACGCCCTGGGCCGCGCGGCGCAGCAGGATGCCATCCGCGCCCAGGTCGAGCAGACCAGCCTGCAGCGCGAGCGGATCGAACGCCTCGCGATCAAGCAGGAGGCAGCCGCCACCTTGAACGCCGTGCTGGGGCGCCGTTCCGATGCACCGCTGGCGACGCCCGACGGGGCGCCGCGCCTCGTCGTCCACAGCGCCTCGCTCGCCGAGGCCCTTGACGACGCCGATGCGCACCCCGCGGTCCGCTCGCAGGAGGCCCGCGCCGAGGCTGCGCGCACGAACGTGGTGCTGCAGCGTCGCAACCGCTTTCCCGACATCACCGTGGGCGTGGGTGCGATGCAGTACGGCAACGGCATCGAGAGCACCGAGCTGATGTTCGAGGTCGAAATCCCGTTCCAGCAGCTTGCCCGACGCGAACGCGAGCGCGAATCGCGCCTGCTCGAAGACGCGGCGCTGGCCCGCCGGGACGCCACGCTGCGTGCCGTCGAGGAACGCGGCGCCTCCGCCTGGTCGCAGTGGACCAGCGCACGCGAGCGCCGCGGGCTGATCGAGAACACGCTGCTGCCCCAGGCCGACGCCACCTGGCAGTCCGCCTTGGCCAGCTACCAGGTCGGCGAAGTCGACTTCGGGACGCTGCTGGAAGCACTCAATGAATGGCAGGGCGCCGACCTCGCGCGGGTCGATGCACTGCGTGACGAACTGTTGGGCGCCGCCGCCGTGCGCGCCATCGAAGGAGAGATCCGATGACCCGTATCCAGACCCTGTCGCTCGCCATCGGCGTCGCACTCGCCGCCCTCGCCGTCGGCTGGATGGCCGGCCGCGCCACGAATGATTCCCCGACCGCAGGCACCTCCGTTGACGCGCCTGCCGCCGAACGTAAGGTGCTCTATTACCGCAACCCCATGGGTCTGGCGGACACGTCGCCGGTGCCGAAGAAGGATTCGATGGGCATGGACTACGTCCCGGTCTATGCCGACGACGCACCGCCGGCGGCGCCGGGCACGGTGGTGCTGCCGCCGGACAAGGTGCAGGCGCTGGGCGTGCGCACCGAAGCGGTCAGGCGCGGAGCCATGTCCGCTACCGTGCGCACCAGCGGCACGGTCGAGGTCGACGAGACCCGGCAGTACGCGATCGCCCCGCGCTTCGAAGGCTGGGTGGAGCGGTTGTACGCGAACCAGACCGGCATGCGGGTCCGCGCCGGGCAGCCGCTGCTGTCCGTCTACAGCCCACAGCTGGCCGCGGCGCAGCAGGAATACCGGCTGGCCGACGAGACCGCCCGCAGGCTGGCCGGGTCCGATCCCGCGAGCGCTGCATCAATGGTCCGCCTGCGCGATGCCGCCCGCACCCGCCTGCGCAACTGGGAAATCAGCGACGCGCAGATGGGCAAGACGGGCCTGGTCCTCACCGCGCCAGCGGACGCGGTCGTGATCGAGAAGCCGGTGGTCCAGGGCGCGCGCTTCGAGCCCGGCGAAACCATCCTGCGCCTGGCGGACCTGTCGACGGTGTGGGTGATCGCCAAGGTCCCGGCAGCGCAGGCCGCGGGCATCCAGCCCGGCCAGCCGGCCCGCTTTGAAACCGTGGCCCTGCCGGGCCGGGTGGCCGAGGGTGAAGTCACCTTCGTGCAGCCCGTCATCGATGCAGTGACGCGTACGGTGGACGTGCGCATCGCCCTGCCCAACCCCACTGGCGACCTGCGTCCCGGGCTGTATGGGACGGTGGTGCTGGAGGAGCCGGGGGCTGGACCGGTCCTGACCGTTCCGCGCTCGGCGGTGCTCGACAGCGGCACGCGCCAGGTGGTGCTGGTCGAGACCGGTCCTGGCCGCTTCGATCCGCGTGACGTCACGTTGGGTCGGCGCGGCGGCGATCGGATCGAAGTGCTCGAGGGGATCGCCGAAGGCGAACAGGTCGTGGTGTCCGCAAACTTCCTGATCGACGCCGAAAGCAACCTGCAGTCGGCGCTCCAGGGACTTGAGGGTCACGCGGGACACGGCGCGCCCTCCGGCACCAGCGAGCAGCCGCAGCCCGGCTCCAGCGATGGCGCCTCTGAACCCCACGCGGGCGATGGTGACGAGGCCGCCGATCCGCACGCGGGTCATTCCATGCCGTCCACTACGGAGGAGACTCCGCCCTCCGCCACCGGCCACGAGGGGCACTGACATGCTTGGTCGTCTCATCGAATGGTCCGTACGCAACGTCTTCCTGGTCCTGGTGATGACACTGGCGATCGTCGCCGGCGGCATCTACGCGCTGATGAACACGCCGCTGGACGCACAGCCGGACCTCTCGGACGTGCAGGTGATCGTGTTCACCGAGTACCCGGGCCAGGCGCCCCAGGTGGTCGAGGACCAGGTCACCTATCCGCTGACCAGCGCCCTGCTCGCGACGCCGAAGTCGAAGGACGTCCGCGGCTTCTCGTTCTTCGGCGCCTCCTTCATCTACGTCATCTTCGAGGAAGGCACGGACCTGTACTGGGCGCGCTCCCGCGTGCTTGAGAACCTCAACGTCGCGTCGAAAAACCTGCCGGCCGGCGTGGCACCGGCACTGGGACCCGACGCGTCCGGCGTCGGCTGGGTTTACCAGTACGTGCTGCAGAGCGACCGCCACTCGCTGGACGAGCTGCGCGCCATGCAGGACTGGTACCTGCGCTACCAGCTCACGACCGCGCCCGGCGTGGCCGAGGTCGCCAGCGTCGGCGGCTTCGTGCGCCAGTACTCGATCACCGTCGATCCGGTGCGGCTGCGCGAGTTCGACATCCCGATTTCGCGGGTGTCCGAGGTGATCGCTGCAAGCAACCGCGACGTTGGCGGCCGTGTGATCGAGATGGCCGAGACCGAGTACATGGTCCGCGGCCGTGGCTATCTGCGCGGCATCGAGGACATCGAGAGCCTGGTGCTGCGCGCCGAAGGGGGCGCTCCGGTGCTGATCGGCGACGTCGCCCGGGTCGAACTGGTGCCTGACGAGCGTCGCGGCATCGCCGACCTGGACGGCGAAGGCGACGTCGTGGCCGGCATTGTGATTGCGCGGTTCGGCGAGAACGCCCTGGCCGTGATCGGCGGAGTGAAGGACAAGATCGCGGAACTTGCACGCGGCCTGCCCGAAGGCGTCAGCGTCCAGGCCGTCTACGACCGCTCCGACCTCATCGTGCGTGCGATCAAGACGCTGCGCACGACGCTGCTCGAGGAGAGCCTGATCGTCGCGCTGGTGTGCCTGGTGTTCCTGTTCCATGCGCGCAGCGCGCTGGTCGCGATCGTCATGCTGCCGGTCGGCGTCTTGATCGCGGTGATCGCGATGCGGGCTCTGGGCATGAACTCCAACATCATGAGCCTGGGCGGCATCGCGATCTCGATCGGCGTGATGGTGGACGCGGCGATCGTGATGATCGAGAACGCACACAAGCACATCGAACGCGACGATGGCTTCCGCAGCCGGACCCAGCTGATCATCGAGGCATGCCGCGAGGTCGGGCCGGCGCTGTTCTTCAGCCTGATGATCATCACCGTCTCCTTCCTGCCGGTCTTCGCCCTGGAGGCGCAGGAAGGGCGCCTGTTCAAGCCGCTGGCGTTCACCAAGACCTTCGCGATGGCCGGTGGCGCGCTGTTGTCGATCACGCTGGTACCGGTGCTCATGCTGCTGTTCGTGCGCGGCAAGATCGTGCCTGAACACAAGAATCCGGTGAACCGGTTCCTGGTTGCGGCCTATCGGCCAGTGATCAACGTCGTTCTGCGGCACCGCATGGCCACAATCATGTTTGCGCTGGTCGCCCTGTTTGCCAGCCTGTGGCCGGCCTCGCGCCTGGGCAGCGAGTTCATGCCCACCCTCAACGAAGGCACGCTGCTGTACATGCCCGCGTCGCTCCCGGGCATGTCGGTCACCAAGGCCTCGGAGCTGCTGCAGCAGCAGGATCGAATCATCAAGGGCTTCCCGGAAGTGGAGTCGGTGTTCGGCAAGGCGGGTCGCGCCCTGACCGCCACCGACCCGGCCCCGCTGGAGATGTTCGAGACCGTCATCAACCTCAAGCCCGAGGACGAATGGCGCGACGGCATGACCACCGACAAGCTCATCGCAGAGATGGACGAGGCGCTGAAGTTCCCGGGCGTGGCCAACTCCTGGACGATGCCGATCAAGGCCCGCACCGACATGCTGGCCACCGGGATCCGCACGCCCGTGGGCATCAAGCTCTTCGGCACGGATCTGGAGCAACTCGACGCGCTGGCCACCGAGATCGAAGCGGTGGTGCGGGAGGTGCCGGGGACGACCAGCGCGTTCGCCGAACGCCTGACCGGCGCCTACTACCTCGACATCAGCCCCGATCTGGGCAGCTTGGCCCAATACGGCGTCACCCTGGGTGAGGTGCAGGACGTGGTGGCAGCCGCGCTGGGCGGCGAGATCGTCACCACCATCCTTCAGGGCCGCGAACGCTTCAGCGCGATCGTGCGCTATCCCCGCGAACTCCGCGACGATCCGCACCGGATAGGCAGCCAAGTCCTGGTGCCGGTGCCCGGCGGCGCCCAGGTCCCGCTGGGCGAACTGGCGCGGATCGAGGTCAGGAAGGGTGCGCCGAGCATCCGCACGGAGAACGCGATGCTGGCGGCGTACATCTACGTTGACACTCGAGAGAGCGATCTCGGTCGCTACGTGAAGGCTGCGCAGGAAGCGGTCACCGAGCAGGTGCAGTTCCCGCCTGGCTACTACGTGACCTGGAGTGGACAGTACGAATACATGCAACGTGCCGCGGAGAAGATGCGTGTCGTCGTGCCGGTGACGCTGGCGCTGATTTTCCTGCTGCTGTACCTCAACTTCCGCCGCGTCACCGAGTCGTTGATCGTGATGCTGTCGGTGCCGTTCGCGCTGGTCGGCGGCGTGTGGCTAATGTGGATGCTCGACTACAACACCAGCGTCGCGGTGATCGTGGGCTTCATCGCGCTGGCCGGCGTCGCTGCGGAGACCGGTGTGGTGATGCTGATTTACCTCGACCACGCGCTTGAAGCGCGCGCCGCGCAGAGGCAGGCCGAAGGCCGGGCGCTGGATGCACGGGACCTGCGCGAGGCCATCATCGAAGGCGCGGTCGACCGCGTGCGCCCGAAGATGATGACCGTGGTCGCGATCATGGCCGGCCTGCTGCCGATCATGTGGAGCAGCGGCACAGGTTCCGAGGTCATGCGCCGCATCGCCGCGCCGATGGTGGGCGGCATGGTGTCGTCGACGGTGCTGACCCTGGTGGTGATCCCGGCGCTTTATTCGCTGATCAAGCAGCGGCAGCTGGCCAGGAAGCGGCCGGTATCCGCTGCGCTGCCGGCAGACGTGTCGTGATGCGGCCCTCCTTCAACGTGCCAGCGCAAAGGCGGTCCGCGTGCGCGTTGACCCCGCGCTATCGCTACGGGAGCACTCGGCGCCTTGGTTTGGAGGGAGGCGTGTCTGTCGAGCTTGACCTGTGTGCGGGACACAGGTCTAGCGTGATCAGCATCTTTCCGGGAGCGCGCCAATGACGGGCAAAGACGAGGTGGTGCAGCCGCTGATGAGGGTACGCCAGCTGGCACAGCAGGGCGACGTCACGGTGCATGTGGTGCGCAACTACCTGCGGCGCGGCCTGCTGCAGGCGGCCACGCACACCGAGGGCGGATACCAGCTGTTCTCGGTCTCGGAGCTCCAGCGCCTGCACTTCATTCGCACGGCGCAACAGCTTGGCTTCACGCTGGCCGAGATCGAGGAGGTCATCCGCCATAGCCTGCAGCGACATAGTCCCTGTCCGCTTGTGCGGGACATCATTCGGCGCAGGCTCGACGACACCCGCCAACAACTGGACAGGCTGCTCGCCATGCACGGACGAATGGAGCGTGCCATCCACGCCTGGGCGGAGCTTCCGGACTCCATTCCGACTGGCGATGACGTCTGCGCGTTGATCGAAGCCGTAGCCGCGGCGGAAGGCGGCAAGTTCGTCAAATCCACCCCGCGGCGACTCCTTGGACGCCGCCCCACTCAGGAGAATTTGCCATGACTGTTCCCGGTCCTGCCACCTCAGGGTCCCGACGTTGGGCCTTCTGGATCTTCCTGGCGCTGGCCTTGTTCTATCTCGGCGTCGAGCACCGCGTCCACCTTGCGGGAACGCTCCGCTGGTTGCCGCTGGCCATCCTGCTGC
>DATJBR010000359.1:0-21874 GCA_035515255.1 Lysobacter sp.
CTCGCCCTCGATCGGCCAGATGTGGCCCTGCAGCCACTCCATCAGCGGCAGGTCATCGGCGACGCCGCGCAGCAGGGTCATCGGGTTGTGCGTGTGGGCATTGACCAGCCCCGGGATCAACGCCGCCTGCGGGCGCGTCACGGTGTGTTTCGCGGCAAAGCGCGCGCGCGCTTCGGCAACCGGCAGTACGGCGACGATCACCCCGTCGGTCACCGCGACGGCATGGTCTTCCAGCACCACGCCGTACGGCTGGACAGGCACCACCCAGCCGGCTTCGATCAACAGGTCGCAGGACTGGGGGGAGGATTCGGTCATCAGGGCCTCTTTTATGGGTGGATCGCGGTTTGCTGCCGGTCGTCATCCCCGCAGGGATTCATGGACGCGGAACTCATCAGCACGGCCTGGACGCAATGCCGACACAGTCGGACCGGACGTCCATGGATCCCGCCTGAAACACGCGGGGAGGACGCGCCGGCAAAGGCGCCTGCAGCAACGCAGGCGCGCCGGTGCGTCACTTGACCCGGCTGACGTACTCGCCGGAACGGGTGTCGACCTTGATGATCTCGTCCTGGCCGACGAACAGCGGCACCCGCACGACCGCGCCGGTTTCCAATGTGGCCGGCTTGCCGCCACCGCCGGAGGTGTCGCCGCGCACGCCCGGATCGGTCTCGACGATCTTCAGCTCGACGAAATTCGGCGGGGCAACGAAGATCGGGCTGCCGTTCCACAAGGTCACCACGCAGTCCTCCTCACCCTTCAGCCACTTGGCGGCATCGCCCACGCCGTTCTTGTCGGCCTGGACCTGCTCGAAGCTGGTGGGATCCATGAAGTGCCAATGCTCGCCGTCGGCGTACAGGAACTGCATGTCGGTATCGAGCACGTCCGCCCCTTCGAGCGAATCGGTCGCCTTCATGGTGATTTCCTGCGTCCGCCCGGTCTTGATGCTGCGGTACTTCACCCGGGTGAAGGCCTGGCCCTTGCCCGGCTTGATGAAGTCGGTATCGGTGATGACGCACGGATCGTTGTTGATCAAAATCTTCAACCCGTTCTTGACATCGTTCAAGCCGTAAGTGGCCATGCGGGAACTCCTGCAGATATGAATGGCTGGGTGTCGCGGCCCCACGCACGCGACGGGCCGCTAGAATGTCTGGCTGTGTCCGGTGCCGCCGGTCGCAAGCGAAACTGGAACCGAATGATACCCGCAGCCCCGGCCGCCATACAGACGCGCCTCACGCCGCCACGCTGGCAACAGCTGTGGCGCGAGGCCGTGCGCGACCCGCGCGAACTGCTTGACCTGCTGGGCCTGGATCCTGACGCGCTGAATCTCTCCGAGGCCGCCGCGCGCCAGTTCGCCCTGCGCGTGCCACGCGGATTCGTTGCCCGCATGCGCGATGGCGACCCGCACGATCCGCTGCTGCGCCAGGTGCTGCCGCTCGACGCGGAGATGCAGCCGATGCCCGGGTTCGAGCTGGACGCGGTAGGCGACACGGCCGCCAGGGCCGGCAACGGGGTGATCCGCAAGTACCGCAGCCGGGCGTTGCTGGTCAGCACCGGCAGTTGCGCGATCAATTGCCGGTACTGCTTCCGGCGCCATTTCCCGTATGCACAGGAAACCGCCGCGGCGGGCGGCTGGGCGGAGGCGGTCGAATTGATCCGGGCCGATCCGGATATCGACGAAGTCATCCTGTCCGGCGGAGACCCCTGGTCGCTGGCGACCCCGAAGCTGGTCGAATTGACCGATGCACTGGCCCGCGTGCCCCACCTCAAGCGGCTGCGCATCCACACCCGCCTGCCGGTGGTGCTACCGGAACGGGTCGACGATGCGCTGGTCGACTGGCTGGCGGCGCTGCCCTGGCCGGTGGCCGTGGTGCTGCACGCCAACCATGCCAACGAGTTCGATGCCGACGTCGACGCCGCCGTGGCGCGCCTGCGCGGCGCCGGGGCGAGCGTGCTCAACCAGGCGGTGCTGCTGCGCGGCGTCAACGACTCGGTGGATGCACTGGCCGCATTGAGCGAGCGTGGCTTCGCTGCCGGCGTGCTGCCGTATTACCTGCACCAGCTCGACCGGGTCCAGGGCGCGGCGCATTTCGAGATCAGCGACGAGCGCGCCCTTCAACTGCACGCCGACCTTGCTGCGCGGCTGTCGGGCTATCTGGTACCCCGACTGGTTCGCGAGGTCGCAGGCGACAGCGGCAAGCGCCCGGTAATGCCTGCCACCGGCGTCCCAACTTGACCGCAATGCCGTGGACGCTCATGCCCGCTTCTGTCATAACGGGGCGGAAAATCCGGACGGACATGCGTTTTCATGACGAATCCCGACATCGAACGTCGCATTCCGACATGGCATCGTCGGCACCGGGGCATGATGCTGCGAGAACAACGACAAACAGCAACGGCTCTGTCAGCGACGGCACGCTCCTGCCGCCACGATGACTCGGTGCGGCAATCCAATGCGGCAATCCAATAACGGTCCCGGGTGATTGGGCCGCGCCGGATCATCGATGGCCCGGCGCGGCAGACACACAACGGGACGAACGGGGGAACTATGCAACTGGTTAAGGACACGACGCTGCGACTGCTGATCATCGATGACAGCGTCGACGATGCCGAAGCCATCGCCAACGGCCTGCGCAACAGCGGGATTGCGGTGAGGCCGAGTCGGCCCGAAAGCCTGGAAGCATTCTCCGACCTGCTTTCCGGCCAGCCGTTCGACCTGGTTCTGGCGGCCGGTGATTCCAGCACGATCACTCTGGAACAGGTGGTCACCCAGGTCGGCGCCAGCGGCAAGGATCTCCCGATCCTGGTCCTGCTGGATGCGGTCGATGACGCCCGCATGTTGAAAATGAGCGAACTGGGCGTCCGTGCCGTCGCATTGAGTCAACATCCGGGGCACATCGAGAAGGTGGTCCGCAATGAATGGAGCGACCTGGAGGCACGGCGGTCGCTGCGGCGGCTGGAAACCCAGACCCGTGAAACCGAGCGCCGCTGCGACGCGCTGATCGACTCCTCGCGCGACCCGATCGCCTACGTCCACGAAGGCATGCACATCCGCGCCAACGGGGCCTACCTGGAGATGTTCGGCTTCGAGTCGTTCGAAGACATCGAAGGCATGTCGTTGCTGGACCTGATCGCCCCGCAGCACGTCGACGAATTCAGGGAACTGCTGAAGCGACTGGGCAAGGGCGAGGCCCCGCCGCCTCGGTACGAGCTTGAGGCACTCACGCTGGATGGGGCGAGCTTTCCGGCCGTGATGGAGTTCGCTTCGGCCAGCTACGAAGGCGAGGCCTGCCAGCAGGTCATCCTGCGGCGGCAGGAACTCGATCCCGAGCTTGTCCGCGAAGTGGAGGAATTGCGTCATCGCGACCAGGCCACCGGCCTGCTCAACCGCGCGACCTTCCTGCGGGCGCTGGAGGATGCCGTCGCCGATGCCGCGCAGAATGCCGGTCGCCAGGGCCTGCTGCTGATCGAACCCGACCATTACGCCCACCTGCTGCAAGGCATCGGGCTGGATGCCTCGGACGACCTGATCGGCGCGTGCGCCCAGCGCCTGCTGGGCGTACTGGGAGACAACGACATCGTGGCGCGCTTCAGCGAACACCAGTTCGCGGTGCTGCGGCCCGGCAGCGACTTCCATGGCACCACCGCGCTGGCAGAGTCGATCCGGACGGCGTTCGCAGACCACGTGCTGGAAACCGATGCCCACTCGCTCAACGCCACCGTCAGCATCGGCGGCGTGCAGATCGGCCAGAAGATCGCCAGCGTCACCGAGGTGCTGGGCAAGGCCCACCACGCGGTGCAGGCAAACCTGGCGGTCGGCGGCAACCGGATCGACATCTTCGACCCCGGCGCGGTCGATCGCGCGGAACAGGAGCGCGTGGAGGCCTGGGTCACCCGGATCCGCGACGCCATCGACAGCGACCGCTTCCTCATGCATTACCAGCCTTTGATCGGCCTGCATGGCGAACCCATCGAGATCTACGACGCCTACCTGCGCATGACCGGCGAACATGGAGAGCTGGTGCAGCCGCCGGCCTTCCTGGAAATCGCCGAGGAGCATGGCCTGCTGTGGGAAATCGACCGCTGGGTCGTGGGCAACGCGATTGCCAGCATCGGCGCCCAGCTCAAGGCCGGCCACCGCACCACCCTGCTGGCCCGGATCACCGAGGCGTCCCTGCAGGACGACAGCCTGTTGCAGCACATCACCGAGCGGCTGGCCAAGCACGGCGTGGATGGCGAGCTGCTGGTGCTGCAACTGCCCGAATCGAAGGTGTTCACCCACCTCAAAGCCGCACAGACCTTCCAGCAGGAAGTGGCCAGGCTCGGGGTGCGGATCGGCCTGGAGCAGTTCGGCAGCGGCCTGAATTCATTCCAGCTGCTCAGCCATTTCGACGCTGCCTTCCTCAAGCTGGACCGCGCGTTCATGGAGGACCTGCCGGCCAACCAGGAATACCAGCAGCGCATCCGCGAGATCGCCGAGAAAGCGCGCGAATCGGGCAAGCAGACCATTGCCGAATTCGTCCAGGACGCCGGCAGCATGAGCATCCTGTTCAGTGCCGGCATCGACTATGCGCAGGGCCATTTCCTGGCGGCGTCGGGGCCGAGCATGAACTACGACTTCAGTTAGCTTCCGATCGCGGGACTCCTCGACTGGACGCATGAAAAAACCCGCCGGATGGCGGGTTTTTTCTTTCAACCGGCAGCGGTCAGGCCACCGTGCGCACCGTGTCCTGCATCCGGCGCAGAACGGCGATGCGCTCTTCCAGCGGCGGATGGCTCATCAACAACCGGCGCATGCCGTGGCCGACCGCTCCGCTGATGCCGAATGCCGCAATCTGTTTGGGCAGTGTGTTCTGCTCGTGGTTCTGCGCCAGCCGCTGCAGTGCGGCGACCATCTTGTCCCGTCCGGCAAGGCTCGCACCGCCGGCATCGGCGCGGAACTCGCGATAGCGCGAGAACCACATCGCGATCATGCTGGCGATCAGGCCGAACACCATGTCGAGCACGAACACGATGATGTAGTAGCCAAACCCCGGGGCGCCGCTTTCACGATTGCCGTTGAGAAAGCCGTCCACGATCCGCCCGACCACCCGTGCCAGCACGATCACGAAGGTGTTCAGCACGCCCTGGATCAGCGCCATCGTCACCATGTCGCCGTTGGCCACGTGGCTGATTTCATGGCCGAGCACCGCTTCGGCCTCGTCACGGTTCATCCCCCGCAACAGCCCGGTGGATACCGCCACCAACGAGTTGTTGCGGCTCGGTCCGGTAGCGAACGCGTTGATCTCCGGAGCGTCGTAGATCGCCACTTCCGGCATCTTGATGCCCGCCGCCTCGGCTTGCCGGCGCACGGTGGCCACCAGCCATTGTTCGCTCTCGCTGCGCGGCGTTTCGATCACCTGGGCACCGGTGGAGCGCTTCGCCATCCACTTCGACATCGCCAGCGAGATCAGCGAGCCGCCAAAGCCGAACACCGCGGCAAACACCAGCAAGGTGCCGTTGTTGCCCAGGGTGATGCCAAACACCCCCTGCAACACGCTCAGCACGATGCCGAGCAGCACCATCACCGCCAGGTTGGTGGCCAGAAACAACGCGATACGTTTGAACATGAGTACATTCCTTCCGCGCACCCTGCGCAGCCAGAGGAATCTGTGGCAGGCTCGACGCAAATTCAAGCCTCCGATCCGCAATCGACTCATTCCGTTAATTTCCAACGTCGTCGCGCAAAGCTGCTGACAATCCCGCTGTATCGGCTCAACGCCGGATCGACCCGTCATTTGCCCAGAACCACCCGGCTAGAACTACCCATCTGGAACTACCCCTCTAGAACCAGCCTGCACGCCATGCCCAGCGCACCGTCTACCGCTGCACCTGCCGAACACGGCCCGTCGGACCCAGGCCGTCCCACCGACCGCCGCCCCATCGGACCGCCGTCCGGTTACCGCGGGCGTTTCGCACCCTCGCCAACCGGGGATCTGCATGCGGGCTCCCTGCTCGCCGCCTTCGGCAGCTGGCTGCTGGCCCGTTCCGCCAGCGGCGAGTGGCTGGTGCGGATCGAGGACCTCGACCCCGTCCGCGAAGTGCCCGGCTCTGCCGAAGCCCAACTCGCCACACTGACCGGCTTCGGCCTGCTCGCCGATGCGCCGGCCGTCCGCCAGAGCGAGCGCAACGGGCTGTACCAACAGGCGTTGCAACGGCTGATCGACACCGGCCACGCATTTGTCTGTCATTGCAGTCGCAGCGACCTGGCGGCGGCCGGTGGCATCCATCGCCACTGCGTGGCTTCGGCCCGACGAGCGGATCCGGCCATACGGTTCCGCGTCCAAGATGGCACCTGGATCGATTTCGACGATGGCATCCAGGGCCCGCAGCAGCAGGACGTCGCGCGGCATGCCGGCGACTTCGTGATACGCCGCGCCGATGGCTGCTGGGCCTATCAACTGGCGGTCGTCGTGGATGATGCCGACCAGGGCATCACCGACGTGGTGCGTGGCGCCGACCTGCTCGACTCGATTCCCCGGCAGATCCTGTTGCAGCAGGCGTTGGGCCTGCCCACGCCGCGCTACGCCCACCTGCCGCTGGTCGTCGATCGCGACGGCCGCAAGCTGTCCAAGTCGGATCGGGCACAGCCCGTCGATCCGGCCGATCCACTGCCGGCATTGCGTCGCGCCTGGTTGATGCTGGGGCAACCGGCGCACGCGCTGGACCTTGCCGACAATGTGGGCGAACTGCTCGACCATGCGCTCGCCGCATTCGATCCACGTCGCATTCCGGCCGCAGCGCCTGCACTGGAACGGCCTGCGTTGCAGCGCACAACAGAAAATCGATGCCTGCCAAATAGACTCGGGTAAGGCACGGACCCAAACACCGCAATCATCAGGAGATGGACATGCAGGCACGTATCGCGTTGGTCACCGGCGGCACCGGCGGCATCGGCACCTCGATCGTCAAACGCTTGCACGACATGGGGCACAAGGTCGCGACGAACTTCCGCGACGAGGCCCGCGGCCGCGCCTGGCAGGCAAGCATGAAGGACGCAGGCTACGACATCGCACTCGCCCTGGGCGACGTGACCTCCGCCGAGCAGGGCGAAGCCATGGTGGCCGAGGTCGAACGCCTGCTCGGGCCGGTCGACATCCTGATCAACAACGCCGGCATCACCCGCGACTCGACGTTCCACAAGATGACCCCGCAACAGTGGACCGACGTCATCAGCACCAACCTGAACTCCTGCTTCAACATCACCCGTCCGGTGATCGAGGGCATGCGCCAGCGCAAGTGGGGCCGGATCGTCCAGATCAGCTCGATCAACGGTCAGAAGGGCCAATACGGCCAGGCCAACTACGCGGCGGCGAAGGCCGGCATGCACGGCTTCACCATCTCGCTGGCGCAGGAAAATGCCAGGTTCGGCATTACCGTCAACACCGTCTCCCCGGGCTATATCGGCACCGACATGGTGATGGCGGTGCCCGAGGAGATACGCGAGAAAATCGTCGCCCAGATTCCCACCGGACGCCTCGGCACCCCGGAGGAAATCGCCTACGCGGTGAGCTTTTTCATTCCCGAGGAAGCCGGCTGGATCACGGGCGCGAACCTGTCCGCAAACGGCGGCCAATACATGGGCTGGTAAGCCGGCAGGCATAAGCGGGCGCTGTTGCAAGCCCCCACGGCCTAAGCCATGCTGCAGGGCATCATGACTTCAGGTCCTGCGTCCCATGTCATCGAAGCGAGTCATCAAGAAGTATCCCAACCGCCGTCTCTACGACACCCAGATCTCGAGCTACATCACGATCGAGGACGTGCGGCAGTTGATCGTCGATGGCGAGGAATTCGAAGTCGTGGACGCGCGCTCGGGAGAGGACCTCACCCGGCAGGTTCTGCTGCAGATCATCACCGAGCACGAGCAGGACGGCGAGCCGATGCTGTCCACCCAGTTGCTCAGCCAGATCATCCGCTTCTATGGCGATTCACTGCAGGGCTACATGGGCAGCTACCTGGAGCAGTCGATGCAGGCATTCCTCGACCAGCAACAGCAATTCCGCAAGCAGATGGGCAACATGCTCGGCCAGACGCCCTGGGCGATGATGAACCAGCTCACCGAGCGCAACATGACGATGTGGAAGGAGTTCCAGCAGAACCTCGCCGGCAACGTCGGCCAGACCCGTACACCGGGCAAGAAGCCCGACAGCAAATCCTGATCCGATTCAAGGATTGCATCCGATCGCTGTCGGCTGGTAAAGGTATCAGGCCACACAGGGGGTGAGAAATGGGAGCTCGACTTTTGCTCGTCATTCCCGCGAAGGCGGGAATCCAGAGCCTTTGCTTTCAATGGGTCGAATTCCGGCGTTAGGCCTCACAAACAGTCCAATGCTGCTCAAAGTCCTCAAGCGCGCCTTGGTTTTATTCCTGACTCTGATTGGCGTCTCGACCGCTGTGATCGGCGCGCTCCTCCGGCACCACATTCGGCTTGCCAACCCATGCCCCACAAACGACCCATTCAACAGCGAGCCTGTTACCTGTTTTTACCAGGTGCAATCCATCGGTGACTGGCTGTCGGCCTTGCTATTTGCCTTCTAATTTCCTGGCTATCATTAAAACTCGGCGGATCTTCCTGCAAGGCCTGACAACTCATTCAAGCTGCATCCGATCCATATGCCGGCGTGACTCTGACAATACTTCGCTGCTCTATCCAGCTCGCCACTTACCGTGGCGCTTGCCCCCCGCAATACTTCTGATAGAAGCCCAGCGCCTCGGGCATCAACGCCTGCAGGGTCTGGATGCGGTTGGCGGGATCGGGATGGGTGGAGGCGAACTCGGGTGGTCGCGAGCCACCACCCAGTTGCGCCATGCGCTCCCATAACGGCACGGCGGCGCGTGGGTCGTAGCAGGCCGCCGCGGCCAGCATCAGGCCAACCTGGTCGGCCTGGGTTTCGTGGTTGCGCCCGTACGGCAGGATCAGGCCGTATTGCGCGCCCGCGCCCAGCGCGGCCATCACGGCCTGCTGTTGCTGCGGGTCCATTCCTCCCACCGCCATGCCGGCCGCCATCTGCCCCATCTGCACCAGGTTCTGCTGGGCCATGCGCTGCGAACCGTGCCGCAGCAGCGCATGGGCGATTTCGTGGCCCATTACCACGGCCATCGCATCGGGCGTCTGCGTCACCGGCAACAGGCCGGTGTAGACCGCCATCTTGCCGCCGGGCAGGCAGAACGCGTTGGCCTCGTCGGACTGGATCACGCTGACGTCCCACTGGAAATCGCGGTACGTGGTCGGAGCCTGCTGCTGATGACGGGCGGCGAGGTCCGCGGTGACCTGCGGCACCTTGGCGACCAGTCGTTGTGCGATCGCGCGGATCTGCTGGCTGGCCGGTGCACTGGCCGGCAACAACGCGCCCTGCGCCTGGGCATCCCCCAGCACCTGCTGGTACGCCTGCGCACCCAACTGGACCTCTTCGGCAGCGCTGGCACCGTAGTGCGCCGTCTCGCCGGTGTACGGATCGGTCTGCGCCGAGCCGAACCACTGCCATGCCGCGTAGCCGGCAAACAGCACCAGGATCCACCAGCGGAAACCGCCACCCCGACCCCGGCGCGGCTGGGGGGAACCGCCCATGCGACTGGTGTTCATCCCATGCTCCTCATCTGTCTGTCACCCCTGTCAGCGTGAACCGGTGGGACCCGGAACAGCCGGCGCCGGCGGACGCCCGTTGCCATGATCGGAATCAGATCTCACGCACGACACGGAAACCGACCCGTGCGTTGGTGGTATCCACATCGCTGCCCAGCCGCCATGCCGAACGGGTCTGCTCGGGCGAGCTCGCCCACGAGCCACCGCGTACCACCCGCTCCTGGCAACCGGGATTGATCCAGGCCTTGCCATCGGAAGGCGCACGTCGGTAATTGCGGTGCCAGCAATCTGCTACCCATTCGCTGACGTTGCCGGCAAGGTCGTGAAGGCCGTATGCATTCGCCGCATACGAGCCGACCCGTGCCGGCCCCCACGCGCCATCATCGTAATCCGCAAAGGCATTGCGCCAATGCCGGCCACTGGGAGATTCATCGAGGGCACCGGTGAAGTTGCCGGCACCCTCCGGCGGCCCGCCCGCGCCCCAGGGGAACGGGCCGGGGTTGCCTGCGCGCAGCATGTATTCGAACTCCGCCTCGCTGGGCAACCGGTAGTGCTGACCGGTCTGGTCGGACAACCACTGCGCATAGGCCTGCGCGTCTTTGGCGCTGACGTGGACCACGGGAAGATGATCGCCTGCCGGACCGCCGGCATAGTCCGACCGCCAGTCGACCCCGTTGCGACGCACCAGGTTGCCGCTGCGTTCGTCATAGACGGTGGAATAGCCTCGCCGGTCCGCCCGCGTCCGGTATGCAGTGGCGGTCACGAAGCGTCGGAACTCGCCGACCGTGACCTCGTGGCGCGCCACGGCCAGCCCACGATCGAAACGGACATTGCGCGTGGGCCGCTCGGCATCGCTGGAGCCGGCCTCGCCGGCATCCGCCCCCATCCGGAAGGCGCCGTGCGGGATGACCACCAGTTCCGGTCCACGGCCACCCTGGCGAAGCGCCTCGGTAAACGCCTGGCCCGGCCGGAACAGCCCGTAATGGCTGGCCAGCTCGATGCGTTCGCGCAACTCGATCGCCGCCGGATCCGCCGCCGGTGCAATCCGCAACAAGGTCGCCAGATGCTCGCGCGCGGTATCGATGCCGCCCTCGTGCGCCAACGCAACGATACCTTCGTCACGCAGGCTGCTCACCCTCGCCCCGCGCATGCGGGCAATGCGCGTGCGTGCCTGCACGACCGTGTCCAGTTGCGGACGCACCGAGGCGGCTTTTTCCAACCACGAGTCGGCCTCGGTGTAATCGTCTTTTCCGGCGGCGATTTCAGCCCGGCGGATCAGCCCGCTCTCGGCCGCCGCCAGCCCCTGCATCGCACGGGCATCGTGCGGCCGCAACGCAAGCGCCTCGCGGAAATAGGCGATCGCGCCGCTTTTTTTCCCGTCCTCGCCGATCTGGCCGTCGTTCAAGGCGCGCTCGCCGCGCAGGCTGGCCTGCTGCGCCTGGTCGACCAGATCCAGCCGGCCCAGATAGGCGGCGACACGCGGATCGGTCGGAGCCACGGTGCGCGCGACCGCAGCGATCTCGTGGGCACTACGCAACTGGGCGGGATCGGCATCGACATCGGCCAGGACGAGTTCGCCCCGCGCCAGCAAGGCTTCCAGGGCGCGACCAAGGCCGGCGGAAACCTCGGCATCGGCAGGTGCTTGTTCCTGCAGCGCCAGGTACAGCGGAATCGCATCGTCATTGCTGCCGAACAACTCGCCGGCCTCCAGCGCCTCGTCCGCCTGCTGCTTCAGCCCAGCGATGTTTTCCGCATCGACTTCGACATCCGGTGCACGCCATACCGGCACCTCCTGATCCTCGCCGATGGTCACGACCGGGGCGCGCACCTCGCTGGCATTGTCCTGATCCGTATCCGGTGTCTCGTCCGGCGAGCGTGAACATGCCATCAGCAGCACTGCGAACGCGAGCACCGCACACAGAACCGCGAGCCCCGTCAGATGGCTTCTCCGGGGCAGTCGTGGCGGCAATATCACTGGGGGTCGTGAACGCAATCGTCCTCCCTGCCTGTTGGCGTTGCGGGGACCGCACCCGGAAGGGCAGGCCGAAAATAGGCTATTGTCGCCCGTCGCGGCAACCTCCGTCTCCGACCGATCCCACGTGACAAATCCAGCCTCAACCATCGCCTCAAGCCCTGCTTCGTCCAGCGCTGTTCCGCTCGCTCCCACCTGGATCAGCGGCCCGGCCGAACTCACCGCGCGCCTCGCCCACCGCCCGGCACGCATCGGCCTGGATACCGAGTTCATCCGCGAGCGCACCTATTGGCCGCAACTGGCGCTGCTGCAGATCGCCCTCGAGCGCGGCGACGCCACCGAAATCCTGCTGGTGGACACGCTCGCACCGGGGATCAACAAAGCGTTCGCACCGATCCTCGCGGACGAGGCGATCCTGAAGGTCATGCACAGTCCCAGCGAAGACCTGGTCGCGTTCAAGCACGCCTGCGGCGTGGTGCCGCGTCCGCTGTTCGATACCCAGCTGGCGGCGGCGCTGGCCGGCGTCGGCAGCGGAATGGGTTACCAGAAGCTGGTGGAGAACATCACCGGTATCGCCCTGGCCAAGGGCGAGACCCGCTCCGACTGGCTGCGCCGGCCGCTGTCACCGGCGCAGCTGGAGTACGCCGCCGACGACGTGCGCCACCTGTTCGAACTGCACGACGTGCTCGACGGCATGCTGGGCCAACTGGGCCGGCGCGAATGGCTGGCCAACGATGCCGCCCGCACCGTTGCGAACGCCGACGACGACGGCATCGAACGCTGGCCGCACCTGTCGATGCGCAGTGCCCAGTTCCTCGATGCCAAGGCCCAGCGCCATCTGGTGCGCCTGCTGCGCTGGCGGGAAACCTATGCGCGAGCAAACGACCGTCCGCGCAGCTGGATCCTCGACAACGAGCTGGCGGTCACCCTGGCCCGCAAGCTCCCGGCCGACCGGCAGGCGTTGCAGCGCGAGCTGGATGCGCACCCCAAAGCGCCCCGCAAACTGGGTGAAGCGATCTGGCAGGCACTCACTACCGCCCTGCCCGACGAGGCCGATGCGCCCGATGCCGGCGTTGCCGAGAGGCGCGACAAGAATCGGCTGCGTCAGTTGCAGGATGCGGTCGCGGCACGCAGCGCCGAACTCGGATTGCCCGACGGCATACTTGCCTCGCGCCGCCATCTGGAAAGCCTGCTCGACCATGGCCACTGGCCCGACGCCCTCGCCGGTTGGCGCCGCGAAGTTCTTGAACCCGTCCTTGCGCCACTGGTCGAAGAAAAACACTAGCGCTGGCGGGCCACCGTCGCTAGACTTGTCCACGCTTTCATGGGGCGGTAGCTCAGCTGGGAGAGCGCCACGTTCGCATCGTGGAGGTCAGGGGTTCGATCCCCCTCCGCTCCACCATGAAAAAACAGAAAGGGCTGGACCTTGTGTCCGGCCCTTTTTGTTGGACGGTTCATTGGCCGGTTTTGCATTCCTTCCCGGTCCCGGCAGGCCATCGCCGGCAGTTCCTGCGATAATTCCGCCATTGGCCCCGTAGCTCAGCTGGATAGAGCGGTCCCCTCCTAAGGGACAGGTCACACGTTCGAATCGTGTCGGGGTCACCACGCACTTGTCGCGTGCCATTGGCAGGGGTTTCACGCAGGGATTCGCGCAGGATTTTTTGTGCAGCCCTCCGACCCTTGGCACCGCCGCGGCGTCCATACGCATCATCAACAGGAGATCTCCATGACCCATCCCGTCCTCAGCGCACTCGGCCTGACCGATACCGAATCGGGCACCTACCTCGGCAACGGCGAATGGTCCAAGGCCACCGGTGCCGGCATCCTGGAGCCGATCAACCCGACCGATGGAGAGGCACTGGCGAAGGTGCATGCCAGCAGCCCGGCAGAGTACGAGCAGATCGTCGAGCGTGCCCAGGCCGCCTTCAAGGTCTGGCGCACCACCCCGGCCCCGCGTCGTGGCGAGGCCGTGCGCCTGTGCGCCGATGCGCTGCGCGAACACAAGGACGCGCTGGGCTCGCTGGTCGCACTGGAGATGGGCAAGTCCAAGCCCGAAGGCGATGGTGAAGTGCAGGAGATGATCGACATCGGCGAATTCGCCGTCGGCCTGTCGCGCCAGCTGTACGGCCTGACCATGCATTCCGAGCGCCCCGGCCACCGCATGTACGAGCAGTGGCATCCGCTGGGCATCGTCGGCGTGATCTCGGCATTCAACTTCCCGGTCGCGGTATGGGCCTGGAACGCGCTGGTCTCCGCGGTGTGCGGCAACATCACCATCTGGAAACCGTCACCGAAGACCCCGCTGTCGGCGATCGCGGCGGTCAGGATCTGCAACGAGGCGCTGAGGAAGGGCGGCTTCCCGGACATCTTCTTCCTGTTCAATGACGCCGGCACCGAGCTGGCCCAGCATTTTGTCGACGACAAGCGCATCAACCTGGTCAGCTTCACCGGCTCGACCAAGGTCGGCCGCCATGTCGGCGAGCGCGTCGCGCGCCGCATGGGCCGCTCGCTGCTGGAACTGGGCGGCAACAACGCGATGATCGTCGATGCCAGCGCCGACCTGAAGCTGGCGATTCCGGCGATCGTGTTCGGCGCGGTGGGTACGGCCGGCCAGCGCTGCACCAGCACCCGCCGGGTGTTCATCCACGAGTCGATCTTCGACGACGTGCTGGCCAAACTGGTCACCGCCTACAAGCAGGTCGAGGGCAAGACCGGCGACCCGACCGATCCGACCAACCTGATGGGCCCGCTGAACAGCCCGGAAGCGGTGCAGGGCTACCTGGCTGCGATCGAGAAGGCCAAGGCAGCCGGCGGCACCGTCGCCACCGGCGGCGCGGCGATCGACCGCAAGGGCAACTTCGTATTGCCAACCATCATCACCGGACTGACCAACGACGCTGAAGTGGTGCAGACCGAGACCTTCGCGCCGATCCTGTACGTGATGAAGTTCAAGGACCTCGACGACGCGATCGCGATGCAGAACGACGTGCCGCAGGGACTGTCGTCGGCGATCTTCACCGAGAACCTGAAAGCGGCCGAGGCGTTCCTGTCGGCACGCGGTTCGGACTGCGGCATCGCCAACGTCAACATCGGCACCTCGGGTGCGGAGATCGGCGGTGCATTCGGCGGCGAGAAGGAAACCGGCGGTGGCCGCGAATCCGGCTCGGACTCCTGGCGCGCCTACATGCGTCGCCAGACCAACACCATCAACTACTCCGACGAACTGCCGCTGGCGCAGGGCATCAAGTTCGACCTGTAAGTTCCTCCGGCCGAGAGTGCCCAGCCAATGAACAGCCCCGTCCCTTCCTCCGCGCCGCCTCCCGCTGCCAGCGGCCGGCGGACCAGCACGATGGCCATCATCAGCCTGGTCGCCGGCGTGCTGGGCTGGACGGTCCTCCCGATGCTGGGCAGCATCGTGGCGATCATCACCGGACACCTCGCCCGCAGTGAAATCCGTCGCGACAACGGCAATGTCGAAGGCGACGGACTGGCAATCGCGGGCCTGGTACTGGGCTACGCGATGGTCGCCCTCGCCGTTCTGGCGGTGCTGGCGATGCTGTTGTTCTTTGGTGGGCTGGCGGCGTTCCTGGCACTGGCCGGCAACTGGGGATAAGCGTGTACCGACTGGCCCGCCCGCTGCTGTTCAACCTGGATGCCGAGCGCGCCCATGACCTGAGTCTGCGGGCGCTCGACCTGGCCCATCGCAGCGGCGCGACCGCAATGCTGGGCAAGCCCCCCGAGCCGTTGCCTACCCGGGCATTCGGGCTGGAGTTCCCCAACCCGGTCGGACTGGCCGCGGGGCTGGACAAGAACGGCGAGTACATCGATGCGCTGCTGGCGCTGGGGTTCGGCTTCGTCGAGATCGGCACCGTGACGCCGCGTCCGCAGGCAGGCAACCCGAAGCCGCGCATGTTCCGCCTGCCGGATCAGCAGGCGGTGATCAACCGGCTGGGATTCAACAATGCCGGCGTCGATGCGCTGGTCCGCAACGTCGAGCGGGCCCAACGCAAGGGCGGCCTGCTGGGCATCAACATCGGCAAGAACAAGGAAACGCCGAACGAGATCGCCGAAGGCGACTACATGTACTGCCTGTCGCGGGTCTATGAGCTGGCGGACTACGTGACGGTGAACATCTCCTCGCCCAATACCGCCGGCTTGCGCGAGTTGCAGGAGGAGCAGGCGCTGCGCCGGCTGGTCAGCATCCTGCGTGACGAGCAGGAGCGTCTGGGGGCCAAGCACGGCCGCCGCATCCCGATGCTGGTCAAGATCGCGCCGGACCTGTCCGACCCCGACATCGAGGCCTGCGCGCGGGTACTGGCGGAGTTGGAGGTCGACGGCGTGATCGCGACCAACACCACGGTGTCCCGGATCGCGATCGAAGGCGTCCGTGGCGCGGAAGAAGCCGGCGGACTGTCCGGTCGTCCACTGATGGGCCCGTCGACCACGGTGCTCAGGATGATGCGCACCCGCCTGCCCGAGTCGATCCCGCTGGTCGGGGTCGGCGGCATCCTTTCCGGTGCCGACGCGGTGACCAAGATGGCCGCCGGCGCCAGCCTGGTGCAGTGCTACTCCGGTCTGGTTTATCGTGGCCCCGCGCTGATCAACGAGTGTGTGGAAGCGATCCGCCGACGCAGGTTCTCGCCCAGCGGTGGTCCGATGCCGCCTGTCGCATGAGCCACGCCGTCCGTATCCTTCGCGACGTCGCGCTGCAGTCCCGCAACACCCTTGGCGTTGCCGCGCGTGCCGCCGTGCTGGCCGAAGTCGTCCATGCCGAGGCATTGCCGGCACTGTTCGAGCGACCCGAATTTTCCGGCCGGCCGCCGCTGGTATTGGGTGGCGGCAGCAATGTGCTGTTCGTGGACGATCCGCAGCGTCCATTGCTGGTCCTCGTCGGACGGCAGACCCGCGTGGTGCGCAACGATGCCGATGGGACCATCCTCCGCGCCGACGCCGGCGTGCCATGGCACGGCTTCGTCCTCGACACCCTCGCCCGCGGCCATGCCGGGCTGGAAAACCTGGCCCTGATTCCGGGCACGGTCGGCGCGGCACCGATCCAGAACATCGGCGCCTACGGCGTGGAAGTGCGCGAATTCATCCACACGGTGGAAGCGTTCGAACCGGCCAGCGGGCAGTGGCACCGGCTCGACCGGGATGCCTGCGCCTTCGCCTACCGCGACAGCGTGTTCAAGCAGCAGCCCGACCGGTTCATTGTCACCGCCGTCGAGTTCGCGCTGCCGCCGGGATTCACACCGCGGCTGGAATACGCAGGTATCGGCGAGGAGCTGGCGACGATGGGCGTTGTCGACCCCACGCCCAGCGCCGTCGCCGAGGCCGTGATCGCGATCCGTCGGCGCAAGCTGCCCGACCCGGCGGTGATCGGCAACGCGGGCAGCTTCTTCAAGAACCCGATCGTGGCCACGCCGAAAGCCGAAGCGCTGTCGAGCGAACATGCCGCCCTGCCGGTGTTCCGTAGCGGCGATGACAACAGCCGCAAGCTTTCGGCCGCGTGGCTGATCGACGCCTGCGGCTGGAAAGGCTACCGCGACGGCGACGCCGGCGTCGCGGCCTCGCACGCACTGGTGCTGGTCAACCATGGCGATGCCAGCGGACGGCAGCTATATGATCTCGCCCGGCGGATTGCCGGGTCGGTACACGAGCGCTTCGGGGTCGCCCTGGAGCCGGAACCGCGAATCATCGGAGCGTCATGGTGACCTCGAACACAGCCAGGCCCGCGACCAAGCCCGCGATGTCGGTCCACACCCGCGCGGCGCTGCTGATGCTCGGCAGCACCGGATTCTTCGCGGTGATGGTCATCACCATCCGGCTGGCGTCCGAGTCGCTGCACACCTTCGAGGTGGCGTTCTTCCGCAGTTTCTTCGGCATGCTGGCGGCCTTGCCGCTGCTGTACAAACACGGGCCCGGACTGCTGCGGACCCGGCAGTTGCCGCGCTATTTCGTGCGCTGCGTGCTGGGCACACTGTCGATGTTCTGCGGCTTCTGGGCGATCGGCAATCTGCCACTGGCGCAGGCGGTGTCGCTGTCCTATTCCACGCCGTTGTTCGTGACCATCGCGGCGGTGCTGTGGCTGGGCGAGCAGGTGCGCGTGCGCCGCTGGAGTGCGGTCGTATTGGGTTTCATCGGCGTGCTGATCATCGTTCGCCCGGGCACCGCGGAGTTCAGCGCGGGCACCCTGATCGCCATCTCCGCCGCGATCATCAGCGGCATCGTGGCGATCCAGATCAAGCAGTTGTCCTACAGCGAGCCGGCCGACCGCATCGTGATCCTGACCACCATCCTGTGGGTGCCGATGTCGCTGGTACCGGCCCTGTTCGTGTGGGAATGGCCGCACGGCATCGTGTGGCTGTGGGTCGTGTGCGCCGGTGTACTCGGCACCGCGGGGCACATGCTGTGGACGCGGGCGCTGAAGCTTGGCGACGTCTCCGCGTTGACACCGATCAGCTTCATGCAGTTGCCGATCGTGGCGGTATTCGGATTCTTCCTGTTCGGCGAGGACCTGGATCGCTGGACCGTGCTCGGCGCGGCGATCATCTTCATCGCCAACGGCTACATCGCCCACCGCGAAGCCCGGCTCGCGCGGCTTGCCGCCACCACCGCGCCGACCACGGCGGTCAAGCCGGGCCAGTAACGCCTAGCAACATCGGGAACGCTTTTCTCAAGCGTCTCGCCGAACCTGCCACGGCCGGTGATCCAGCCGGAATACCGCCAGAAAGCTCGCTGCAGCCCATACACTCGCCGCTGCCCACCCCGCAAGGATGTCCGACGGGTAATGCACGCCCAGGTAAACGCGGGAAAATCCGACCAACAGCACAAATGAGGTCGTCACGGCAATCACCGGCCAACGCCAGCGCGTGTGCCAGGACAGCAGTACCAGCACACAGGCCAGCGTCGCCGACCCCATGGCATGGCCACTGGGGAAACTGTAGGTGAGCTCGGGGGCGATGGATTCCCACAGAGCTGGACGTTCGCGGGCAAACACCGCCTTGGTGGCGACATTCAGCAGCCCCGATCCGGCCAGCGCGATCGCGGCAAACGTCCCCGAACGCAGGTGGCGGCGCAGGAACAGCACCACCACCAGCGCCACGTCGAAGGGCACCACGCCGTACGGGTAACCGATATCGGCAACGACCATGAACCATTGGTCGAGTGCGGGACTCGCCACCGCGTGGGCGAAATGCAGGATCGGCGCATCGAAAGCGATGGCCTCGCCCTCGTGGATCTCCTCGGCAAGTTCCGCAAAGCCCCAGAGCGGCAGCAGCAACGCGACAAAAACCAGCATCAACCGCCACCCATACCGGCGCAGGATTCCCGAGACGAGGCGCGCTTCGCATTGCAGCGCCTCGCTGGCCGGCGAGGACGCCGCCTCAGGCGATTCGGGTGCCGCCATAGTGGCGCTCGACGTAGCGGTCGATCAGACCGACAAACTCGTCGGCGATATGCTCGCCGCGCAGGGTCACGGTCTTTTCGCCATCCTCGAACACAGGTGCGGCCGGCGCCTCGCCGGTGCCCGGCAGCGAGATGCCGATGTTGGCATGGCGCGATTCGCCCGGGCCGTTGACGATGCAGCCCATCACCGCGAGGGTCAGGTTTTCCGCGCCCGGATGGGTGACCTTCCATTCCGGCATTTTCGCGCGCACGTGCTCCTGGACCTTCTGCGCCAACTCCTGGAAGAACGTGCTGGTGGTGCGCCCGCAGCCGGGGCAGGCCGTCACCATCGGGGTAAATGCGCGCAGGCCCATGGTCTGCAGCAGCTCCTGGGCGACGATCACCTCGTTGGTGCGCGACTGGCCCGGTTCGGGGGTCAGCGAGATGCGGATCGTGTCGCCGATGCCTTCCTGCAGCAGCACGCCCAGCGCCGCGCTGGACGCGACGATGCCCTTGCTGCCGATACCGGCTTCGGTCAAGCCCAGATGCAGGGCGTAATCGCCGCGGAGGGCCAGCTCGCGATACACCGCGATCAGCTCCTGCACGCCGCTGACCTTGGCGCTGAGCACGATGCGCTCGGCCGGCAAGCCGATATCAATCGCGCGTTCGGCCGAGTCCAGCGCCGAGCGGATCAGCGCCTCGCGCAGCACCCGGCCGGCGTCCCAGGGCTCCGCGCGCTGCGCGTTCTCGTCCATCAGCTGCCGCGCCAGCGCCTGGTCCAGCGAGCCCCAGTTGGCGCCTATCCGGACCGGCTTGCCGTACTGGATCGCCAGCTCGATCAGGGTCGCGAACTGGCTGTCGCGCTTCTTGCCGAAACCGACGTTGCCGGGATTGATGCGGTACTTGGCGAGCGCCTCGGCCGCCGCGGGTTCGGCGGTCAACAACTGGTGGCCGTTGTAATGGAAGTCGCCGATCAGCGGGACGGCCGCGCCCATCATCGCCAGCTTGTCGCGGATCCGCGGCACGGCGGCGGCGGACTCGGCATTGTTGACGGTGATGCGCACCAGCTCCGAGCCCGCCCGCCACAATTCGGCGACCTGTTTGACGGTGCCGGCGATGTCGGCGGTATCGGTGTTGGTCATCGACTGCACCACCACCGGCGCGCCGCCGCCGACGGTGATTCCACCGATGGTCACCGCGCGGGTGGAACGGCGCGGCAGGGGGCCGAAGGCGGAGTGGGCGCAGGGGATGGCGACGTCTTGATTCATCCGCGCATTGTACCGCCGGGGCGGTACGGCTCACCCTTCTCCCGCTCGCGGGAGAAGGTGCCCGAAGGGCGGACGCCCCAAAGGAAGCACCCTTGGGGTGTGAGGGCAACGCGACCGCGGTTGCGACGCATGTGCCGCTTCGCCTTCCCTCACCCCAACCCTCTCCCGCAAGCGGGAGAGGGAGAAAGACATGCGATGGCTCCCGCAGAACTGGCACTTTTTCTGCCCAGCGAAAAATCCGCCGACTCGAATGGCAAGGCAGCATCTTCCTGGCGACGTGACCGTCGGGAGGGGCTGCGCTACCGTATCCAGCCGTCCCGCCACGTTGCCATGACCCTCGACGATCCCAATCATGTCCTGACCCCGAGCCAGCTCAACACGCTGGCGCGCGATCTGCTGGAAGGGGCGTTCCCGCTGGTGTGGATCGAGGCCGAGCTGGGCAACGTGGCGCGACCGTCGTCCGGGCACCTGTACTTCACCCTCAAGGACGCGCGTGCGCAGGTGCGTTGCGCGATGTTCAAGCCCAAGAGCAGCTGGCTGAAGTTCGTTCCGCGCGAGGGCATGCACGTGCTCGCGCGCGGACGGCTGACCCTGTACGAGGCCCGCGGCGAGTACCAGATGGTGCTCGACCACATGGAGGAAGCCGGCGAAGGCGCGTTGCGGCGGGCGTTCGACGAACTCAAGGCGCGGCTGCAGGCCGAAGGGCTGTTCGACGATGCGCGCAAGCGGCCATTGCCGACGCTGCCGTCGCGGATCGGGGTGATCACCTCGCCCAGCGGTGCCGCGGTGCGGGACGTGCTCAGCGTGCTCGCGCGCCGCTTCCCGCTGGTCGAGGCCGAGGTGTTGCCGGTACCGGTGCAGGGCGCGACCGCCGCCGCGCAGATCACCCGCATGCTGCAGCGCGCGGCCGCCTCCAACCGCTACGACGTGCTGGTGCTGGCCCGCGGCGGCGGATCGCTGGAAGACCTGTGGGCCTTCAACGACGAACACCTGGCCCGCGCGATTGCCGCCTGCGAGGTGCCCGTGGTGTCCGCGGTCGGCCATGAAACCGACTTCAGCCTGGCCGACTTCGCCGCCGATGTCCGCGCACCGACCCCATCGGTCGCGGCCGAACTGCTGGTGCCCGACCGCGAAGATCTCGGTCGTCACGTGCGCGCCATCGGGGCCAGGCTGGTCAACCTGCAGGCCCAACACCTGCGCCAGGCGATGCAACGCGCCGACCGTGCGGCGTTGCGCTTGAACGCGCTGCGCCCGCAAGCCCGGCTGGAACTGTTGCGCCGCCGCCAGGCCGACGCCTTGCGCCGGCTCGCGGCCGCGTGGCGGCAGCGCCTCGGCCACGAACGGGCGCGGTTGCGCCACGCCGAAGCGATCCTGCGGATCTCCCACCCGCAACGCCGCATCGCCCGGCTGCGTGAGCGTCTGGCCGCCGTATCACAACGCCCGCAGGCCGCCATTGCCCGGCGACTGGGCAACGACGCCCTGGCCTTGCGTGGACTGGCACGATCGCTTGAGGCCATCAGCCCGCTGGCCACCGTCGCCCGCGGCTACGCGATCGTGCAGCACGAGGACGGCCGGCTGGTGCGCAGCGTGCTGGACGCCGCACCGGGCGACCGCTTGGACGTCCGGCTGGCC
>DATJBR010000360.1:0-4116 GCA_035515255.1 Lysobacter sp.
CGCGCGGGCGACCCGCATCGCAAGCACCAGCGCGGCTTCGGCCTCGATCGCCAGATCCGCCAGCACGTTGCGCATCAGCGGTTGCTCCGCCAGCGGTTTGCCGAATGCGCTGCGGTGACGCGCGTGATGGATCGCCTGCGCAAGCGCCATGCGCATCTGCGCCGCGCCCCCCAGCAGGCAATCCAGCCGGGTCAGCATCACCATCTCCAGGATGGTGGCGATGCCGCGACCTTCCTCGCCGATCCGATACGCGCGGGCGCCGCAGAACTCGACTTCGGCGGACGCGTTCGACCAGTCGCCGAGCTTGTCCTTCAAGCGGGTCAGCCGGAACGCGTTCTTGCTGCCGTCGCCCAGCCGGCGCGGCATCAGGAAGCAGGTCAGGCCATCGGGTGCCTGCGCCAGCACCAGGAAGCCGTCGCTCATCGGCGCGGAAAAGAACCATTTGTGCCCGACCAGCGCGTACCCGTCCGCCGAGGCGACATCGCCGGCACCCGCCAGCCGCGTGGCGACCGTCGCGTTGCCGCGCACATCGCTGCCGCCCTGCTTCTCGGTCATGCCCATGCCGATGGTGACCCCGGCCTTGTCGCCGATCGGCAGTTCGCGCGGATCGTAATGCGGGGCTGCCGCCTTGTCCGCCCACTCCGCCAGCGCCGCCTCGCGCCGCAACACCGGCACGGCGGCATGGGTCATCGTCAACGGGCAACTGGTGCCCGGCTCGACCTGGTGGTGCAGGTAGCTCAATGCGGCACGGACCACGTGCGACCCCGGACGCGGATCGCGCCACGAGCCGCCGCTGACGCCGTGTCCGATCGCCGCCTGCATCAGCGCGTGGTAGTTGGGATGGAACTCGACCCGGTCGATGCGATGCCCGAAACGGTCGTGGCTGCGCAATCGCGGCCGGTCGCGGTGCGCGTCGAATGCCCAGTCGTACAGCGTGCTGCCAGCCAAGGCGCCGTAGGCCGCGACTGGTTCGACGTGATCGCCGACATGATCGCCAGCGCCCTCGCGGGCAATCGCCTCGCGCAGGACGATGTCGTCGCGCCACAGGTCGCGCGGGCCGAACTCCGGCGGCTGGTTGTCGACCCGGTGGGTCTCGAATGGCTCTATCCCCGCCAACCGGCTGTTCATCTCCGTCTCCCTCCATTGCGATCTGCAGGGGGAATCTAGCGCACCAGTCGTATCGACGCGGCGACGGCAGGCTGCCGTGGGCGATACCGGCCACGCCGGACATCCCGGTGTCACGGCGCAAAAAAAACCCCGCCGAAGCGGGGTTCCCGAAAAGGTGAACCGGGTGCCGGCTTACTCGGTCGGCGTGATGTTGGACGCCTGGGCACCCTTCGGGCCCTGGGTCAGCTCATAGCTGACACGCTGGCCTTCCTGCAGGCTGCGAAAGCCCTTGGAATTGATCGCGGAAAAATGCGCGAACACATCCGCGCTCCCATCTTCAGGGGAAATGAAACCAAATCCCTTGGCGTCGTTGAACCATTTCACGGTGCCGTACTGCATATCCTGGATGACCTCATGGCTGGGTTGACGCGCGCGGCGTGGGGGCGACCGGACGCCCGCCGAGTATGCAAACTGAACGCACGCTTGACAATCGGGTCGGCTGGTTCAGTCCGCAATTCCGCGCGCCAGCAGCGCACCCAGCAATGCCGGCAGGCCCGCCGAGGCCGCAGCGACATTGTCGAGCACGTCCTGCAGGGTGATCACCTCGTCCGGATCCGGCCCGGCACCGGCGGCCCAGTTGGCGACGATCGCCAGGCAGGCGTAGTCCAGCCCCATCTCGCGCGCCAGACCCGCTTCGGGCATGCCGGTCATGCCGACCAGGTCGCAGCCGTCGCGACGCATCCGGACGATCTCGGCGCGGGTTTCCAGCCGCGGGCCCTGGGTCGCGCCGTAGCAGCCACCGGTCGCCATCGCGATACCGGCATCCGCCGCCGCCGCGATCACCAAGGTGCGCAGCGAGCACGTATACGGCTCGCCGAAGTCGACGTGAAGTACCGCGTTGCCGCCGACTCCCTTGGCATCGCCGTCCCAGACCGTCGATTCGCGGCCCCAGGTGTAATCGATCAACTGGTCGGGGCAGCCCAGCACGCCGGGGCCGAAGCGCTGGGTGATGCCGCCCACGGTATTGAGCGCCAGCACGCGTTGCGCACCCAGTGCCTTCAATGCGGCGAGGTTGGCGCGGTAGTTGATCAGGTGCGGCGGCAGCGAATGGCCCTCGCCGTGACGGGCCAGAAACGCAACGCGATGACCGTCGAGACGGCCGATACGCAGCGGCCCCGAGGGCGCGCCGTAATGGGTCACCGGCTGGTGGCTCTCGACATCCGTCAGCCCGGCCAACTGGTACAGGCCGGTGCCGCCGATGACGGCAAGGGCGATCGGTTCGCTCATGGCCTCAGTCCTTCAATGCGTAGATGGCCGGCAGGTTGCGCCCCTGCTCGTGGTAATCCATGCCGTAGCCGAACACGTAGCGATCCGGCACTTCGATGCCGACGTAATCCGCCTGCAGGTCGGGCACGGCGCGGTCGTGCCGCTTCACCGCCAGCGCGGCGATACGCACATCGGCCGCGCCTTCCGCATGGCACCAGGCGGTGATCGCGGCCATGGTATGGCCCTCGTCGAAGATGTCGTCGACCAGCAATACCCGCCGTCCGCGCAGAGGCGTGGCCGGACGGTGTTTCCACAGCAACTCTCCGCCCGAGGTGGCGCCGCGGTAACGGGTCGCGTGCAGGTAGTCGAACTCCAGGTCCAGACCCAGCGCCCCCAGCTCCATCGCCAGTTGCGAGGCGAACGGCATGCCGCCATGCATCACCGTCAGATACACCGGCCGGGTGTCGACACCATCGGTGTAGTCGGCACGTATCGTCGCAGCCATGACGGTGATCGCCTGCTCCACCGCCGCCCGGTCGAACAGCACGTCCGCGGTGGCGAGCACTTCGCGCAGTCCGGCGCTCATGCCAGTCCCTCCAGCCGGGTACGGCTGTCCTGGTAACGGCCATCGGCCAGCAGGTTGTCCCAACCCATCGGGCCGCCGCCGATCAGGCCGGTCAGCGCCATCGTGTTGAGGGTGCGGCCCTCGACCGCCTTCAGCGATTCCTCGACCAGTTCCGGATGACACACCAGCACCACATCGCAACCGGCATCCAGATGCAGGTCGACGCGTTGCTTGATGCCGCCGGCGGAGAACGCCGCCGCCATGCCGATGTCGTCGGAGAACACCACGCCGCGGAAGCCCATCTCCTGGCGCAGGATCTCCTCGATCCAGCGCTTCGAATAACCCGCCGGTTCCGGCGCGACCTGCGGATAGACGACGTGCGCCATCATCACCGCATCGGCCTTGGCCTCGATGCCGGCGACGAACGGCACCAGGTCGAGCGCACGGATCTCCTCCAGCGGGCGCGGATCGACGGCATCGTCGAAATGGGTGTCTTCCAGCACCGAGCCATGGCCCGGGAAATGCTTGAGGGTTGCCGCCATGCCTGCCAGATGCATGCCACGCACGTAGGCGCGGGTGAACTCGGCGACCACCGACGGATCTGAGGAAAAAGCGCGGTTGCCGATCGCCCGGTTGCCGCGGCCCAGGTCGACCACCGGCGCGAAGCTCAGGTCGACGCCGCTGGCCTTGATCTCGCTGGCCATCAGCCAGGCGTGTTCCTCGGCAAGCTTGAGCGCGCCATCGCGGTCACGCGCGAACAGGGCACCAAAGTCCTCCAGCGGCGGCAAGACGCTGTAGCCCTCGCGGAAGCGCTGTACCCGACCGCCTTCCTGGTCGACGCAGACCAGTTGCGGCCGGGGCGCGGCGGCACGGATCGCCTGCGACAGTTCGGCAACCTGCGCCTTGGAGCCGAAGTTACGGGTGAACAGGATCACGCCGGCGCAGGCATCGTGCTGCAGCCAGTCGCGCTCCTGCGCGGTGAGTTCGGTGCCGGCGATGCCGATCACTAGCATGGGGGACTCCTGGGTGGACAAGGCGCGCAACGCGCCCGGCATTGTCGCGCAGTTGATCGGATCCTGTAGGAGCGATGTCAGTCGCGACCTGGCGAATATTGCAGCGATGGTCAGATCGCGACTGACGTCGCTCCTACGCGGCCTTCTCCGCCTCGCTCCATTGCG
>DATJBR010000361.1:0-6051 GCA_035515255.1 Lysobacter sp.
TGCAACCCCGCCTACCTGGCGGACCGGGCGGTCGAGTTCACCGGCCGCTCCGACGTCACCAGCTGCGAAGTGCTGCAGGACGCGGAGATGGAGAAGCTGGGCATGGGCTCGCTGCTGGCCGTGGCCCGCGGTTCGGCCAACCGCCCGCGCCTGATCGCGATGAAATACAACGGTGCCGGCGACGACAGCAAGCCCTACGTGCTGGTCGGCAAGGGCCTGACCTTCGACACCGGTGGCATCAACCTGAAGGTGCAGGGCGGGATCGAGGAGATGAAGTTCGACATGTGCGGTGGCGCCACCGTCATGGGCACCTTCGTTGCCGCCGTCGGCATGAAGCTGCCGGTGAACCTGGTGGTCATCGTCGCCGCGGTCGAGAACATGCCTGACGCGGACGCCTACCGCCCCTCCGACGTGCTCACCAGCATGGCCGGCATCACCATCGAGGTCGGCAACACCGACGCCGAGGGCCGCCTGGTGCTGTGCGATGCGCTGACCTGGTCGCGCAAGTTCGAGCCGGCGGCGCTGATCGACGTCGCCACCCTGACCGGCGCCTGCATGGTCGCGCTGGGCAAGTACGCTTCCGGCCTGATGAGCAAGCACGATGATCTGGCCGACGAGTTGCTGGTAGCCGGTGAGCATGCCTTCGACCGCGCCTGGCGCCTGCCGCTGTGGGACGAGTACCAGACGATGCTGGATTCCAGCTTCGCCGACGTCTACAACATCGGCGGCCGGTACGCCGGTGCGGTCACCGCGGGCTGTTTCCTGTCGCGCTTCACCGAAGGCCAGCGCTGGGCGCACCTGGACATCGCCGGCAGCGCCAGCGACGAAGGCAAGCGCGGCATGGCCACCGGCCGGCCGGTCGGCTTGCTGAGCCAGTGGCTGCTGGACCGGGCGGCGAAGTAGCCGCCTGCCGCCATGCGCGCCGATTTCTACCTGATCCAGAAGCCGCGGTTCCGCAACGAGCCGCTGCTGCTGGTGTGCGAGCTGGCTGCAAAGGCCAGCGAGGCCGGCATGTCCTGCGTGATCCTCGCGCGGGACAGTGCCCAGGCTGAGCTGCTGGACGACCTGCTGTGGTCGTTCAAGCCTGACGCCTTCGTTCCCCACCAGATTTTCGATCCGGAAATGATGGACGAGGGCGATGACGGCGATGACGGGGAAACCATGGCGCTGATCGTCACCCCGGAGCACGACGTTCCGCTGCCGCCGCTGGTGATCAACCTGCGCGATGCGGCGGTCGAGGGATCGTTCGAGCGGGTGCTGGAAGTGGTGCCCGCCGACGAGTCGGCCCGCGGCCCGCTGCGCGAACGCTGGAAGCAGTACCAAGCGCGCGGGTTCGAGTTGAACAAGCACGACATGTAGTGTTTTTTGCCTTCTCCCGCTTGCGGGAGAAGGTGCCCGAAGGGCGGATGAGGGCACGCGACACCGCGGCTATCGACGCAAACCCATTTCGCACACCCTCACCCCAGCCCTCTCCCGCCAGCGGGAGAGGGAGCGACCAGCCAAGACCATGACCGACGCCATCGCCTCCAGTTACGACCCCACCCAGTTCGAAACCCGGCTGTACCAGCAGTGGGAGGCCAGCGGTGTGTTCCAGCCGCGCGGTGAGGGCGAGCCCGCTGGCGAAAGCCGGCAAAGACCCAGTTACTCGATCCTGCTGCCGCCGCCGAATGTCACCGGCACCCTGCACATGGGCCACGCGTTCCAGCACACCCTGCAGGACGCGCTGGTGCGCTACCACCGCATGCGCGGCTATGACACCCTGTGGCAGATGGGCAGCGACCATGCCGGCATCGCCACCGAGATGGTGGTCGCCCGCAATCTGGCGCTGGAAGGTAACGGCGAGACCCGCGATTCGCTTGGCCGCGAAGGCTTCATCAACAAGGTCTGGGACTGGAAGCAGCATTCCGGCGACACCATCGAGCGCCAGATGCGCCGCATCGGCACCTCCGGCGACTGGTCGCGCAGCGTGTTCACGATGGACCCGATGGCCGCCGAGGCGGTGATCGAGGCGTTCGTGAAACTGCATGAGGAAGGCCTGATCTACCGTGGCCAAAGACTGGTCAACTGGGACCCGGTGCTGAAGACCGCGATCTCGGACCTGGAAGTCGTCAACGAGGAGGAAGACGGCTTCCTGTGGTCGATCCGCTACCCGCTCAGCGACGGCAACGGTTCGCTGGTGGTGGCCACCACGCGTCCGGAAACCCTGCTCGGCGACAGCGCGGTGATGGTGCATCCGGATGACGAACGTTATGCCCACCTGATCGGGAAGAGGGTCACCCTGCCGTTGACCGGTCGCGAGATCCCGGTGATCGCCGACGATTACGTCGACCGCGAGTTCGGCACCGGCGTGGTCAAGGTGACTCCGGCGCACGACTTCAACGATTACGCGGTGGGCCAGCGGCACTCGCTGCCGTTGATCAACATCTTTACCGACGTGGCGGCGACCAACGACGTTGTGCCCGCGTCCTATCGCGGCCTCGACCGTTACGACGCGCGCAAGGCCGTGCTCGCCGACCTGGAAGCCGCCGGCCTGCTGGTGGAGACCGTCCCGCACAAGTTGCAGGTGCCGCGTGGCGACCGCAGCGGGGTGGCGATCGAGCCGTACCTGACCGACCAGTGGTTCGTGAAGATGGACACGCTGGGCCAGCGCGGCCTGGCGCTGGTCGAGGGTATCGATGGCCAGCCCGGTGCGGTGAAGTTTGTCCCCGGCAACTGGATCAACACCTACCGCCACTGGATGGAAAACATCCAGGACTGGTGCATCAGCCGCCAGCTGTGGTGGGGTCACCGGATTCCGGCGTGGTACGACGACGCCGGCAAGATCTATGTCGGTCGTGATGAGGCGGAAGTCCGCGCGAAACATTCGCTCGATACCGACGTTGCGCTGTCGCAGGACAACGACGTGCTGGAGACCTGGTTCTCCTCGGCGCTGTGGCCGTTCAGCACCATGGGCTGGCCCAACCAGGCCCTGATGGCCGAGCGCGGCTTCGACAGGTTCGTGCCGTCCTCCGTGCTGGTCACCGGCTTCGACATCATTTTCTTCTGGGTCGCCCGGATGATCATGATGACCGACCATTTCACCGGCGAGGTGCCGTTCAAGGACGTCTACATCACCGGCCTGATCCGCGATGCCCACGGCCAGAAGATGTCCAAGTCGAAGGGCAACATCATCGACCCGATCGACCTGATCGACGGCATCTCGCTGGAGGATCTGGTCGCCAAGCGCACCACCGGCCTGATGAAGCCGACGGACGCGCCGAAGATCGAGAAGGCGACCCGGCGCGAATTCCCCGACGGCATCCCGGCGTTCGGCGCCGACGCGCTGCGCTTCACCATCGCCGCGCTGGCCACCCACGGTCGCGACATCCGCTTCGACATGGGGCGCGCGGAGGGCTACAAGAACTTCTGCAACAAGCTGTGGAACGCCAGCCGTTTCGTGCTGATGAACACCGAGGGGGCGGGTTTCCGGGGCGCGCCCGAGCCGAAGACCGATGCCGAGCGCTGGATCCTCGCCCAGCTCGACAAGACCGCCGCGCAGGCCGCGCAGCACTTCGCCGGCTACCGCTTCGACCTGCTGGCCCAGTCGCTGTACGAATTTGCCTGGAACGATTTCTGCGACTGGTTCGTCGAGCTGGCCAAGCCGGCCCTGCACGGCGATGACGCCGCTGCCGCGAACAGCACCCGCCACACCCTGCTGTACGTGCTGGAACGCCTGCTCAGCCTGCTGCATCCGCTGATTCCGTTCGTCACCGAGGAGCTGTGGCAGCAGGTCGCGCCGCGTCTGGGCATCGCCGGCGACACCATCATGCTGCAGCCGTACCCGCAGGCCGGCGACATCGCAGCCGCTGATTACGCGGGCGCCGAGGCCGATGTGGAATGGCTGAAGGCGATGGTGTCCGCGTTGCGCCGCGTGCGCAGCGAGCTCAACGTGGCGCCGTCCCGGCAGGTCACGTTGTTGCTCGCCGGTGCGACGGCTCGTGACCGCAAGCGCACCGCACGCTTTGACGGCTCGCTGCGTTTCCTGACCAAGCTGGAGCGGATCGAATTCATCGAGGACGCGTCCACCGCGCCGGCCGCCGCGACCGCCGTGGTCGGCGAGCTCAAGCTGCTGGTGCCGCTGGAAGGTCTGGTCGACCTGGGTGCCGAGCGCACCCGGCTGGAGAAGGAACTCAAGCGGGTGGAGGTCGAGATCGGCAAGTGCAACGGCAAGTTGGCCAGCGACACCTTCGTCAACAACGCGCCGCCGGCCGTGGTCGAGCAGGAGCGCAAGCGGCTGCTCGACTGGAACCTGCAGCGCGATGCGCTGGCGGTGCAACGCGCCAAGCTGGGCTGACGTCCCTGCCTGAAGTCGGACTGCCCCTCAATGCAGGAGCGACGCAAGTCGCGAAGTCCACAATCGGGTCAGGGACACTGGCACCCTCTTGCGACGCAAGCATCAGAGCGCAACCCATGGCATCCGGTTCGGTGCCAAGTCACGTTGATGCGATGCGTCGTGCATTCGCGACTTGCGTCGCTCCTACATTTCCGGCAGCAACTCCAGTGCCATCACCAGCCCGTCCTCACGGCCCTGGTGGGCGGGGTAGTAGCGCGGGCGGCGACCGATTTCGTTGAAGCCTTCGTCGTGGTACAGCGCGATCGCGTGGGCGTTGCTCGGCCGTACTTCCAGGAACACCCGTTGCGCGCGCCGCGCGCGGGCGAGCTGCAGCAATACGCGCAGCAGGGCACGGCCGTGGCCGTGGCCCTGCAGTTCCGGGGCGATGCAGATGTTCAGGATGTGCGCTTCACCGGCCGCCAGGCTCATCAGGAAATAGCCGACGATCCGGTCCTCGTCCTCCAGCACCCAGGCCGGGTAGTCCGCGCTCAGGCAGTCGCGGAAAATGCCGAGCGTCCACGGGAATTCATACGCACGCACTTCCAGCGCATGCACGGCGACGAGGTCGTCGGCACGCATCGGCCGGCGACGGAGTTCCGGCAGAGCAGCATCGGCCGCTCGCGCGCTCACCCGTCGCGACTCCGTCGCAGCGCCCGCAGGCGAACCCACAAGGCGCGCTTGGCCAGCGGATCGGTCCGTAAACGGTCCAGGTCGATGTCCAGCATCGCCAGGATTTCTCCCGCCTCGTTGGCCTCCCGTGCGGCCACGCGCAGGATCGCATCGAGCAAGGGATCGGCCTGGGCGGGGACGGACTCCCGCTGACGGGCGCGTTGGCCGGCGCGTCGGGCTTCTTCCAGTGCCGCTTTCTTGGCCGCCACGTCGGTTTGCGGGCGCGGAGCCGCTGCGCTGGCCGATGGTGCGGCCTCGACCGGATTGGCCACCGGTACTGGGCGCGACGGTTGCGTCGAAGAAGACGATGCGGTCCGCTCGTCGGCATACCGGGCCGACGAAGGATCGGGCGACGCGGCACGCGATGTCTCCCGTACGGGTGGCGTCGCGGACGGCATCCGCGCGGAGTCGGTGGCCGGCTCGATGGCAGGAACCGCCGGTTCGGCCAACGCCGGATCGCCGGCCAACAAGAGCACCGGATGGCCCAGCGCCTGCAGCCATTCGTGTTGCTGGGTGGTCCACAGACTCATGACGTGGATTCCGCCGGCGTCCTCCGCAGGCGCCGGAATGCTGCATGCACAGGTCCGGACACGGCGTACAGGGCAGTGATGGCCAACAGGACGCGCGGCGGATCGATCGCAATAGCCGCCACGACCGCCACCACCACCAACACCGCGAGGAACGGCATCCGGTCGTGCTGCGGGCCGCCGCCCTTGAAGCTGAAATAGCGCACCGGCAGGACCATCAGCAGGGCCGCCGCGACGGTCGCCGCCAGCGCCAGGTAACGCAGCTGGTCGCCCTGGTAACCCAGCACGTAACAGGTCCAGACCAGGCTGGCGATCAGTCCCGCCGCCGCCGGGCTGGCCAGACCGATGAACCAGCGCTTGTCGACCTGGCCCACCTGTGAATTGAACCGCGCCAACCGCAGCGCCGCGCACGCGGCATACAGGAAGGCCGCGACCCAGCCGATCTTGCGCGCGGTGACGCCATCGAGCGCCATGAACGCCAGC
>DATJBR010000362.1:0-11955 GCA_035515255.1 Lysobacter sp.
GCGCCACGGCATAGGCCTGCTGCGCGCCGAACAGGTTCTGCTGGTTGATCAGCACGTCCAGCACGGTACGGGTACCGACTTCCAGGCCGACCTGCGACGCGTCGTAGGCGGCCTGCGCCGAGACCAGGGCGAGGCGTCGCGCTTCGACTTCGCTGACGCCGGCGACCAGGGTCTGGTACGCATTGCGGGTGTTGCGCTCCAGTGCGCGGCGCTGCTGCTCGAGCTGGTCGCTGGCGACATCGCGCTGGGCGACGGCCTGGCGCACGCGCGACTGGGTCGCGCCGCCGGAGAAGATCGGCACCGACAGGGTCACGCCGACTTCCGGGCCGCGGCTTTCGCTTTCGATGGGGCTGGTGACCGAGCCCGGCAGACCGCTGGCACTGAACGTACGGTCGCCCCAGGTCTTGCCGTCGGAATAGCCGCCGCCCAGGTACAGGGTGGGCCAATGGCCGGAACGGGCGGTGGTGATGTTGGCCTCGGCCGACTGCACTTGGTACTGCTGGGCGCGCAACGCCGGGTTGTTCTCGATCGCAGTCTGCACCCAGCTGTCGGCCCCGTCGGCAACCGGCAGTGCAGGCTGGAAATCCTGCGGCAATCCCCGCAGGTTGCGCACCGGCTGGCCGGTGATTTCCGCCAGCGCCTGGTACGCGTCGGCGACGGCATTGCGGGCCAGGATGGTGTTCGCGCGCGCGCTGTCGTACTGGGCCCGTGCCTCGTGGACGTCGGTGATTGGCGCCAGGCCGACTTCCAGCCGCTTGGAGGCGAAGTCGAACTGCTTCTGCAACGCGGTTTCCGCGGCTTCGGCGGCTGCCAGGGTTTCCAGCTGCACCAGCACGTTGAAGTACGTGGCCGAGGTGCGCGTGATCAGGCTGTTGCCGGCGGCTTCGAGCTGGAAGTCGCTGGCCCGGCTCAGGGCCTTCTGGCTGCTGAGCGTGCTGAAGCGCGAGCGGTCGAAGACCATCTGGTTGACGTTCACCCCCAGTCGGCGCGAGGTCGTCTCGGTGTTGACATCACCGCTGAAGGTCACTGGCTGCCCGGTGACCGGATCGAACTGGTTGGAAGTCGCCGGGCCTTCGCTGCGCGAACGGTTGAGCGACGCGCTGCCGTCGATCTGCGGCAACATCGCCGCCCGCGCCTGCACCGCGCCTTCCCGCGTGGCCAGCCGGCCGGACTCGGCTGCGGCGAACTGCGGATCGCCGGCGCGCGCCAGCTCGTAGGTCTGCAACAGGTCTTCCGCCGCGGCGGTGGCCGGCAGCAGGGCGAAGGCAAGGGCGAGAACGAGTGGGCGGGAAATCATGCGGAGTCCTTGCGGTCAGAATACGAAGGCCGGCACGGGGGCCGCGCCGACGAGGTAGGGGAGGTCGGTCTCGAACAACGATTCGATGCGCGATCCGTTGACATCGTTGTGCAGCAGCACCGCTTCCATCGCCGGCGAGCGGCCACGCACGATGAACATCCGTCCGCCGGGCTTCAGCCACTTCAGGAAGGCCGTCGGAATGCTGTCCACCGCGCCGGTGACGCACACCGTGTCGAAGCGCCGCTCGGTCTGCCAGGCGAGGGCGTCGGCAGCGACCACCTCGATATTGGCCAGGCCCCGGGCGATCAGGCGCGCGCGCGCGGCATCGGCGAGGTCGGCGTGCCGCTCCAGGCTGACCACGTCGCGCCCGAGCCGTGACAGGCAGGCGGTCAGGTAGCCGGTGCCGGTGCCGATTTCCAGCACGTCCTCGCCCGCCTGCAACAGCAGCGCCTGCAGGATGCGGCTCTGGATGACCGGCTTCAGCATGGCTTCGCCGTGGGCCAGTGGCAGGTTGGTGTCGGTGTACGCCAGGTTGCGGTGCTCGGCGGGCACGAATTTCTCGCGCGGCATCGCCGTCAGTACGTCAAGCACGCGCGCGTCCAGCACGTTCCAGGGCCGAACCTGTTGCTCGACCATCAACTCGCGGGACTTGGCGTAATCAATCATGCTCATGCGTGGAATCTCGGGCTGTTCGTGTCAACCGGTTATTGTACTGGCCTCGCGTAGTGACGTCCGCGCGGACGGCATGTGCGGCGGGCGATCCGGAACCGTTTCTGCGGTTGCAACGCCTACAGGATGGCGTTCAGGGTGCGCCGGGCTTGAGTGCCGGAAGTCACCGCGACCTAGGTCATGGGTCATCGGTGCCCGTGGCTGTCGCAACACCGGGTGCATACGCACGCAGGAACAGGTCCACCGCGGATGCCAGGTGGGCCTCGACTTCCGCCGGTGTCAGGTCGCTGCAGCCGAACAGCAGCATCGCGTGCGGGTCGCCCTTGAGCAGGGCCAGCAACTGGCTCGCTGCAAGCCGGACCTGGGCCGGGTCGGCATTGCCGATCACCAGTTCGCCGGCGGCGATGCGCCGGTGCAGCAGGCTGGCCAGTTCGTCCTGCACGCGCCGGGGGCCGGCATCCCAGAACGCATGCGCCAACGGCGAGCCCGCCAGTTGCGGCGTGCACAGCATCCGGTGGGCGGCAATGGCCTCGGGGCTGCTGACCAGGGTATGGAACGCGCGGGCGATCTTCAACAGGCGTTCGCGCAATGGAGTGCCGGCCGAGCGGGCGAACAGAGAATGCGGCAACTGCTGTTCGCAGTAGGAGGCGACGGCGGAAGAAAACAGGTTCTCCTTGTCGCCGAAGTGGCTGTACACAGTGAGCTTGGAGACCCCGGCCTGGGCCGCGATCTGGTCCATGCTGACGCCCTCGTAGCCGTGCTGGATGAACATCGTCCGGGCCGCATCGAGGATGGCCGCCCGCTTGGCCGGGTCCTTCGGCCGGCCCGGCCCGACGGAGGCCTTCGCTGGCGGGGCCTGTTTGGCCACGGAATCGGAAGCGTCTGCGGCCGTCACCGACAAATCGCTCACGGAGCGTTTGGCAGCCGCCTTGCGCGCAGGCTTTTCCGCAGCCCTCCCCGCCGACTTGGCCGCCTGTACGGGCATAAGCGGATGGGCGCGGGGGCGGGCATGGGAACGGGATGACGACATGACCGGAAATACTAGACCAGCGGGTTTTATATTCATACAGTACGCTCCGGTCTATTAATTGATCCCGCGAGGCGTACCCCTATGCGCAGCCGCATTTCATCCGGTCGCCGCGCCGCGCGGTTGGTAATCCTCGCCACGGTGACGCTGGCCGGTTTTTTTCTGACCGCCTGTGGCTCCAGCGAAGTTGCATCGCAGGAGCAGCGGCCGGTGCTGGTGGTCTTGCCAGGCAAGGCGGACGTCGGCGTGGCTTCGTTGACCGGCGAGATCCGGGCGCGCGAGGAGAGTCCGCTGGCGTTCCGGGTCGGCGGCAAGTTGCTGGCGCGGCAAGTGGATATCGGCGATCAGGTCAAGCGCGGCGACGTGCTGGCCACACTGGATCCCGGTGACCAGCAGGCGCAGGTGCGTGCAGTCCAGGCGCGGTTGGCGGCGGCCGAGGCGGAGCTGGGGCGTGCCCGCGCCGACCAGGCCCGCTTCGCCGCGCTGGCAAAGGATCAACTGGTCAGTCGCTCGGCGCTGGATGCGCAGAATGCCAGCGCCACGGCCGCGCAGGGGCAGGTCAACGCGGCCCGGGCCGAACTCGATGTGGCCCGCAACCAGGCGGCCTACAGCCGCTTGCTGGCACCGGCCGACGGCGTCATCACCGACCGCCAGGCCGAGGCCGGGCAGGTGGTGGCGGCCGGGCAGGCGGTATTCACCCTGGCCGTCGATGGCGCACGCGAAGTGGCGTTCGCCGTATCGGAAAGCCAGAAGGCCGGCATCCGGCCGGGCCAGGCGGTGCGGGTCGAAGTCTGGTCCGATCCCGGCAAACAATGGCCCGGCACCGTGCGCGAAGTCGCGCCGGCCGCGGACCCGGCATCACGCACCTATGCCGCGCGCGCCACAGTGGATGCGCCGGCCGGGGCCCTGCAACTGGGCCAGAGTGCACGGGTGTTCATCGACACCGACCGGTCGGGACAGTCGGCCGCGCTGAGTGTTCCGTTGACCGCGTTGCAGCGCGATGGCGATACGGTGGCGGTGTTCGTGGTGGATCGCAAGACCTCGACCCTGGTGTTGCAGCCGGTCACCGTCGGGGCTTACGGCGACGATCGCGTGCCGGTCACCGCAGGCCTGGCCGCGGATGCCTGGGTGGTCGCGGCCGGTGGGCATCTGCTGCGCGCGGGACAGAAGGTCAGCCCGGTGGATCGCGACAACCGGCCCTTGTCGATCGAAAGCACGCAAGTTCAAAGCGAGCCGACTGAAGGCACGCCCGCGGAAAACGCGGCCGACTGAGGCACCACCGGCGTGAAGCCGCCCGCCATCGCGAAGCTCCGCCCTTGCACTTGGCGTCAACCTCCCTTTCCCGCACGTGGCGAAAGGCAGCAGACCGGGATTTCCTGATCCATGCGATTCAATCTTTCCGAGTGGGCCCTCCGACACCGCAGCCTGGTGGTGTACGCGATGCTGGTGCTGGCGATCGCCGGTGCGTTCTCCTACCTGAAGCTGGGCCGCAGCGAGGACCCGGCGTTCACCTTCAAGGTGATGGTGGTCCACACCGTCTGGCCGGGCGCCACCGCCGAGCAGGTCGGCCGGCAGGTCACCGAGCGGATCGAACGCAAGCTGATGCAGACCGGCGAGTACGAGTTCATCCGCTCGTACTCGCGAGCCGGCGAATCGCAGGTGATCTTCGCCGCGCGCGACTCGATGCGTTCGGCCGAGGTGCCCGAGTTGTTCTACCAGGTGCGCAAGAAGATCGGCGACCTGCGGCCGGAGTTGCCGGCGGACATCGTCGGGCCGTTCTTCAACGACGAGTTCGGCGACACGTTCGGCAACATCTACGCGCTGACCGGCAAGGGTTTCGATTACGCGGTGCTGAAGGACTACGCCGATCGTGTCCAACTCGCGCTGCAGGACGTTCCCGACGTCGGCAAGATCGACCTGTTCGGGCTGCAGGACGAGAAGATCTGGATCGAGCTGTCGAACACCAAGCTGGCTACGCTCGGGGTGTCCGCCGCGGCGGTGCAGGACGCGTTGCAGCAGCAGAACGCGCTGGTGCCGGCCGGCTTTTTCGAGACCCCGGGCAGCCGGGTGCCGTTGCGGGTAAGCGGGCAGTTCCAGACGGTCGAGCAGATCCGCGAGTTCCCGATCCGGGTCGGCGACCGCACCTTCCTGCTGGGCGATGTGGCGACGGTCGAGCGTGGTTTCTCCGATCCGCCGCAGCCGGGCATGCGCTTCATGGGCGAGGACGCGATCGGCATCGGCGTGGCGATGCGCGACGGCGGCGACATCCTCGCGCTGGGCAAGACCCTGGAAGCCGAATTCTCCGAACTGCAACGCACCCTGCCGGCCGGGATGGCGCTGCACAAGGTGTCCGACCAGCCGGCCGCGGTGCAGGACTCGGTCGGCGAGTTCGTGCGCGTGCTCGCCGAGGCGGTCGCGATCGTGCTGCTGGTGAGCTTCCTCTCGCTGGGCCTGCGCACCGGGCTGGTGGTCGCGCTGTCGATCCCGCTGGTGCTGGCGATGACCTTCACCGTGATGGAGATCCTCGGCGTCGGCCTGCACAAGATCTCGCTGGGCGCACTGGTGCTGGCGCTGGGGCTGATGGTCGACGACGCGATCATCGCGGTGGAGATGATGGCGATCAAGATGGAGCAGGGCTTCGATCGCCTGAAGGCGGCGGCGTTCGCGTGGGAGTCGACCGCGTTCCCGATGCTGACCGGCACCCTGATCACCGCGGCGGGCTTCCTGCCGATCGCGACCGCGGCGTCCAGCACCGGCGAGTACACCCGCTCGCTGTTCGAGGTGGTGACGATCGCGCTGCTGGTGTCGTGGATCGCGGCGGTGGTGTTTGTGCCCTATCTGGGCGACAAGCTGCTGCCGCATATCGAACGCGGGGCGAACGGGCATCCGGTCGCGCCGAAGCCCGGCTCGCTGGCCGCGCGCTGGCAGGCGCGTCGGCACCGCTGGGCGGACCGCCATCCGGCGTTCGCCGATGTGATCGCGCCGTTGCCGAAGGATGGCGGCCACGCGCACGACCCGTACGGCACCCGGTTCTACCAGCGCTTCCGCAGCTGGGTGATCTGGTGCGTGCGTCACCGCTGGCTGGTCATTGCCGTGACCGTTGCGGCGTTCGTCGCCTCGCTGCTGATGTTCCGTTTCGTGCCGCAGCAGTTCTTCCCCGACTCGGTGCGGCCGGAACTGATGGTCGACATGGAGCTGGCCGAGGGCAGCTCGCTGCGCGCGACCCGGACCCAGGCCGAACGGCTGGAGGCGCTGCTCGCCACGCGCAAGGACCTGGTCAACTACACCGCCTACGTCGGCACCGGTTCGCCGCGTTTCTACCTGCCGCTGGACCAGCAGTTGCCGGCGGCCAACTTCGCCCAGTTCGTGCTGATGCCCGAAAGCCTGGAGGCGCGCGAGCAGTTGCGCAGCTGGATGATCGAGGAGGTCGTGCCGCGCTTCCCCGAGCTGCAGTTGCGCGTGACGCGATTGGAGAACGGCCCGCCGGTCGGTTACCCGGTGCAGTTCCGCGTCTCCGGCGAGCACATCGACCAGGTGCGCAGGATCGCCTACGCCGTGCGCGAGGAAATCCGCAAGAACCCGCATGTGGCCAACGTCAACCTGGACTGGGACGAGCCGGGCAAGGTGGTGCGCCTGCAGGTCGACCAGGCCCGCGCGCGGGCGCTGGGCATCAGCTCGGCGCAACTGGCACAGGTGCTGGGTGGCTCGCTGTCGGGCATCCAGGTCAGCACCTACCGCGAGGGCAATGAATTGATCGGGATGATGCTGCGCGGCGGCGAGTCCGAGCCGATCGCGCTCGACCAGCTCGCCAGCCTGATGGTGCCCACCGCCAGCGGCCAGAGCGTGCCGTTGTCGCAGGTGGCGACGCTGGAGTACGGCTTCGAGGAAGGCATCATCTGGCACCGCGACCGCAAACCGACGATGACCGTACGCGCCGACATCTACGACGGCACCCAGCCGGCGTCGGTGATGGCGCAGATCTCGCCGACCCTGGACGGCATCCGCGCCGACCTAGCGTATGGCTACTCGGTCGACATCGGCGGCAGCGTGGAGGATTCCACCCGCGGCCAGGACTCGATCGCCGCCGGCGTGCCGCTGTTCCTGTTCGTCGTGTTCACCCTGCTGATGCTGCAGCTGCGCAGCTTCTCGCGCAGCATCATGGTGCTGCTGACCGCGCCGCTGGGGTTGATCGGCGTGACCCTGTTCCTGCTGGTGTTCCGGGTGCCGTTCGGCTTCGTGGCGATGCTGGGCACGATCGCGCTGTCGGGGATGATCATGCGCAATTCGGTAATCCTGGTCGACCAGATCGAGCAGGACCGGCGCGACGGTCATGAGACCTGGGACGCGATCGTGGAGGCGACCGTACGCCGTTTCCGGCCGATCGTGTTGACTGCGCTGGCGGCGATCCTGGCGATGATCCCGCTCTCGCGCAGTGCGTTCTTCGGCCCGATGGCAACGGCGATCATGGGCGGCCTGCTGGTGGCCACCGTGCTGACCCTGCTGTTCCTGCCGGCGCTGTATGCGGCGTGGTTCCGGGTGAAGGTGCCGCAGGAATTGCAGTAAAAATCGGCAAGCGGCAATAAAAAGGCGGCCCATTGCGGGCCGCCTTGATGTGTGTCGCCGCGTTTACGCGCGGAGTCAGTCGGCGGCGCCCCACGGGGCGGGCGGTGCGTCGATGGGCTGGGTGAGGTCGAAGCGGACACGGAACAGGCGGTCAGTATCGGTGCGACCCAGTTCATAGGTGTAGTGCGCGGCCGGTTCGACTTCGATCGCCCAGGCGTTGGTGTTGGACACCTGCATGCCCTCGCGGGTGAACATCGCCTGCGAGAACGTGTCCACGGGGAACTCCTGACGGTTGCTGGTGCCTGCCGCCGTGGTGTCGCCGCCGTACATGGTGACCGGGTCATCGCTGCCGTCGGCCAGGCGGTGGTCGTGCTTCAGGCGCAGGCCGTCCGCGGTGCGGGTAACGATCCAGGTGCGCGAGCGATCCTCGCCAACGTGGAACGGGATCTTGATCTCCTGCTCGCTGCATTCGCGCACGTGCATCACCAGGGCTTGGTCCGCGAACGGGTTGGGGCCGGTGCTGCCGGGGCGGTCGACCTCGACCTCGCCGGCGAAGGCCTGGCCGCACAGGGCGGTCAGGCGATCGAAGAACGCATCCTGGGGCGTGGCGGACGGGGATGGCTCGGATGCGGAGGCGGCCTCCGGGGAGGTGGTGGGCGCGGGTGCGCAGGCGGACAGAACGACGGCAAGCGCCGTGGCGAGGATGGGAAACTGGATTTTATTCATCCGCCGACGCTAACCGCAGCGGGCGCAAATGCCAAACAGGCAGGCTTCGCTACCGCTCAGTGACCTGTCAATTGACCAGTTCCGCACGCGGGCCGTTGATCGGCGAGACATAGGCATCGCTGCCCAGTCCCGCATCGGCAAAGGCGGCCTGCATGGCGGCGGCCGCATCGGTGGCCTGGGCGGCGTGGTCGAACCAGCCGAACACGCTCGGCCCGGCCCCGGAGATGCTCGCTCCCAGCGCACCGTGGGCCAGCGCCGCGGCCTGCACGCCGGCGAAGCCAGGGATCAATGCCGCCCGGCGAGGCTCGACCAGCACGTCGCGCAACCCGGCCGCGACGAGTTCACGGTCGCCGCGCGCCAGACCGGTCAAGAACAGCGCGAGGTATTCGCTTTGGCGGACGAACTCGCCGATCCGGTACGGTGCGACCAGCGCCTCGCGCGACAGCCGGGTTTCCAGCACGTAGTGGGGGTGCACCACCGCGCAATGCAGCGGTGGCGCGGGCAGCGGAATCACCCGCGTGCGGGTGGCCAGCACCACGCCACCGAACAGCATCGGCCCGACGTTGTCGCCCTGCAGGCTGTTGCTGGCGACCGACTCGCCCACGAGTGCCGCCGGATACAGCTGCTCGCGTGTCAGTGGGGCATCGAGCACGTGGTTGGCGGCGACCAGCGCGGCCACGGCGGAGGCCGCCGAACCGCCCAGTCCCGAGCCGAGCGCGATGCCCTTGTGCAGCCGCAGCTCGAAACCATGCGTGATCCCGTGCTCCTCGCGCAGCGCGGTCAACGCGCGACCGGCGGTGTTGAACGCCGGCTCCAGGGGCAGGTCGCCGGCACCTGCGCTGTCGCCGTCGATCGCGACGATGCGGACCGTCGGTGCATCGATGCGACGCACCGTGGCGCGGTCGCCGGGCCCGCGGATGCTGTGCCCGAGCAGATCGAAGCCGACCCCGATGTTGCCCACGCCGGCCGGGGCGAAGGCGCTCGCCTGGCGTGTCGGCCGGTGTTTCTGTTGTGCCATCGGCATGCTCCGCGACCGCCCGGCCGTCTTCGGATTGCCGCGTATCCCTGTGACGTGCGGCGTGGCGACATTATCGCCCGGTCGCCCCGGTGTTCCTGCGGCTCCCCGGTTGGCCGCCGGAGCGGTTACATGCTCCAATGCGCCCTGAAGCGGGGGTACCGTGCCACACGGCGCGGTTGAGACAGACCCTTCGAACCTGACGCGGTTGATACCGCCGTAGGGAGCTTCGCCGGACGCGCTGCTGCGTCCGTGCGCCGCCGCTTCGTGCGCCATGCGAATTCCTCGCAACAGGCCGCCCAGCGCGGACTGTCCCCATGAAGCGGACGACACCCATGAATGCCACCACCCCTCTCGACCCTTCCGGCCGGCCGGTCGCCGGTGCCGGCGCCGATCAGCGCGAACTGGAGCAGCAGGCCGACAAGCTGTCGGCTGACGTGATCCGGCCGATCCCCGGCTCGCGCAAGATCCACCTGCCCGGTTCGCGCCCCGACCTGCAGATCGCGATGCGCGAGATCGTGCTCGCGGCGACGCCGACCCTGTTCGGCGGCGAGGACAACGCGCCACTCGCCGTCTACGACACCTCCGGGCCATACACCGATCCGTCGGCCAGCATCGACCTGACGCGTGGACTGGCGCCGTTGCGCGCCGCCTGGATCGCCGAGCGCGGCGATACCGAAGTGCTGGATGGCCTGAGCTCGCAGTTCGGCCGCCAGCGCGAAGGCGACGCGAAGCTCGACGCGGTGCGCTTCGGCAACCGTCCGCTGCCGCGCCGCGCGGTGGCGGGCGCCAACGTCACCCAGATGCATTACGCCCGCCACGGCCTCGTCACCCCGGAGATGGAATACGTCGCGATCCGCGAGAACCAGCGGCTGGAAGCGATCACCGAGGCGCACCTGCTCAAGCAGCACCCGGGGCAGAGCTTCGGCGCGAATATCCAGAAGATCATCACCCCGGAGTTCGTGCGCGACGAGGTCGCCCGCGGCCGCGCGATCATCCCGTGCAACATCAACCACCCCGAAAGCGAGCCGATGATCATCGGCCGCAACTTCCTGACCAAGGTCAACGCCAACATCGGCAACTCGGCGGTGTCCTCGGGCATCGCCGAGGAGGTCGAGAAACTGGTCTGGGCGATCCGCTGGGGCGCCGACAACGTGATGGACCTGTCCACCGGCAAGCACATCCACGAGACCCGCGAGTGGATCATCCGCAACTCGCCGGTGCCGATCGGCACGGTGCCGATCTACCAGGCGCTGGAGAAGGTCGACGGCCGCGCCGAGGAACTGACCTGGGAGATTTTCCGCGACACCCTGATCGAGCAGGCCGAGCAGGGCGTGGACTACTTCACCATCCACGCCGGCGTGCTGCTGCGCTATGTGCCGCTGACCGCCGGCCGTGTGACCGGCATCGTCAGCCGCGGCGGCTCGATCATGGCCAAGTGGTGCCTGGCCCATCACCGGGAGAGCTTCCTCTACGAACACTTCGAGGACATCTGCGAGATCATGAAGGCCTACGACGTGGCCTTCAGCCTGGGCGACGGCCTGCGTCCCGGGTCGATTGCCGATGCCAACGACGCGGCCCAGTTCGGCGAGCTGGAAACTCTCGGCGAGCTGACCAGGATCGCGTGGAAGCACGACGTCCAGACCATGATCGAAGGCCCCGGCCACGTGCCGATGCACCTGATCAAGGAGAACATGGACAAGCAGCTGGCGGTCTGCGGCGAGGCGCCGTTCTACACCCTCGGCCCGTTGACCACCGACATCGCACCGGGCTACGACCACATCACCTCGGCGATCGGCGCGGCGATGATCGGCTGGTTCGGCACCGCGATGCTCTGTTACGTGACGCCCAAGGAACACCTCGGCCTCCCGAACAAACAGGACGTGCGTGAAGGCCTGATGGCCTACAAAATCGCCGCCCATGCGGCCGATCTGGCCAAGGGCCACCCCGGCGCGCAGGCGCGCGACAACGCCCTGAGCAAGGCCCGATTCGAATTCCGCTGGGAGGATCAGTTCAACCTCGGCCTGGATCCCGAACGGGCGACCGAGTACCACGACGAGACCCTGCCCAAGGACGCGCACAAGTCGGCCCATTTCTGCTCGATGTGCGGCCCGCACTTCTGCTCGATGAAGATCACCCAGGACGTGCGCGCGACTTTTGGAAAGGATGGCGCGGCGGAGCAGGAGGCCGACGAGGCGGCGCGGGAGGCGGGCATGGCGGAGAAGGCTGCCGAGTTCCGCGCGGCCGGTGCCGAGGTCTATGCCAAGGCCTGATGCGTGACCTGCGTGGGTGGCCGCCGCTGACGCGCCGCCACCCACGACCGCTGGCGACGGCAAGCGGGTGGCTTTTCGCCTTCCGGAGGCCGCAAATATGGCGAAGACGGCCGGCTTTTCTTTGCCTATCCGGCGACGCATGTGTGCCGTGCGTGTCATTTGGCGACTTTGTGCACATGCCAGCGGGCCGGTGAGCGGCGATAATTGTCCGCATTCATGTCCAAATATGCCGATTTCCCCTTCCCCGAACAGCTGCGCGTAGGCCAGTGCACGGTCGATATTCCGTCGCGTGAGGTGCATGCGCCGGGCGCACGTCGTCCGCGCCGGATCACCCCCAAATCGATGGGCGTGTTGCTGGCGCTGGTTGCCAATGCCGATCGGGTGG
>DATJBR010000363.1:0-2348 GCA_035515255.1 Lysobacter sp.
CGAGCGCTTCGACTTTCTCGGCTACGCGTTCGGCCCGCACCATTACCGGAAGGACGGTCATTGGTATCTGGGTGCGAGTCCGTCGAAGAAGAGCGTGCTGCGGCTCAAGGCAAAGGTCAGCGATATGCTCGTACCCGGCAAGGTGGGTCGCTGGCCCGAGGTGCGCGATCGGCTCAACCGCTTGCTGCGGGGCTGGACGGCGTACTTCAGCTACGGCACCCGCCTGCCGGCGTATCGCGCGATCGACAACCACGTCTACGAGCGGGTCCGTCGCTTCCTGGTTCGACGTCATAAGGTGCCCTCGCACGGCACCAACCGCTTTCCGCGCGAAGCGGTGTTCGGCGCGCTCGGGGTGCTCCACCTCAGGCGCGTTCATCTGGGACCGCTGCCGTGTGCCTCGCGATGAAGCCAGTCGGAAAGCCGGATGCGGGAAATCCGCACGTCCGGTTTGATGAGCGGGGAGGGGAAACGGAGCCGCCAAAGCCGCTACCGCGCCCCTCCTCGACTCTACCCGAGGCAGGTGCATCGCCCCAGGAATCTGAGATCATCCTTTTGTGACAAAGGGTTGATCGATTCCGGTGCGGGGTCCGATGCAGACAGAGTGTATCTCCGGTCAGCTCGAATTCGAAGGGTTCGATGGTCGTCACGTGGTGGCGGCATTCGCCGGCGGAGCGGTGACGTCGGATGCCGGGGCACTCTTGCTGCGCGAGACGGACCGGGCGATCCGGCTGATCGAGCGGGTGGCGGCATGCTTCAGCGACGGCCGCGATCCAGGGCAGCTCATCCACGCGCTGCCGACACTGGTCGGCCAGCGGATTGTTGCGATCGCGCTCGGCTACGAGGATGTCAACGACCACGACGGGTTACGCTTCGATCCGGTGCTGGCGTTGTTCGGCGACAGCCTCGAGGCCAAGCGCAAGGATTGTGCGCCGCTGGCGGGCAAGAGCACGATGAACCGGCTGGAACATGCCCCCGGCGACGGATGCTCCCGCTATCACAAGATCGGCTGCGATCGCGAGGCGCTGCAGGACGTGTTCGTCGACGTGTTCCTCGATGCGCACGGCAAGGCGCCGCGGGAGATCGTGCTCGACCTCGATGCCACCGACGATCCCGTGCACGGCCACCAGGAAGGCCGGTTCTTCCACGGCTATTATGACTGTTACTGTTATTTGCCGCTCTATGTGTTCTGCGGCCGTCAGCTGTTGGCGGCAAAACTGCGGCGCTCGAACATCGACGCCGCGGCCGGCGCCAAGGACGAGGTGGCGCGCCTCGTCGCCCGCATCCGCCGGCGCTGGCCCAAGGTACGGATCCTGCTCCGCGCCGACTCCGGCTTCGCCCGCGAGGAGCTGATGGCCTGGTGCGAGGAGCAGCGCGTCGATTACCTCTTCGGCCTGGCCCGCAACAGCCGGCTCCTCGACGAGATCGCCATCGATCTGGCCTGGGCAGAGGCCGAACACCAGGAGACGGGCAAGCCCGCGCGCCGGTTCAAGGACTTCTTCTATGCCACCGGCGACAGCTGGAGCCGGCGGCGGCGGGTGATCGGCAAGGCCGAGCACCTGGCCAAGGGCGCCAACCCGCGCTTCATCGTCACCTCGCTGAAACGCAAGGCGATCGATGCCCAGACCCTCTACGAACAGGTCTACTGTGCCCGCGGCGAAATGGAGAACCGGATCAAGGAATGCCAGCTCGATCTGTGGGCCGACCGCACCTCGACAGCGACAATGGCCGCCAACCAGCTGCGGCTGTGGTTCTCGTCGGTTGCTCACGTCCTGCTCGAGGCCTTGCGCCGGATCGGTCTGCCGCACACCGAGCTGGCGCAGGCGACCTGCGGCACCATCCGCCTGAAGCTGCTCAAACTCGGCGCCCGCGTCACCGTCTCCGTCCGTCGCATCAAGATCGCCATCGCTTCGGCCTGCCCGCATCACGCCGAGTTCGCCCTGGCGCATGCCAGGCTGCGCGCCCCGCCCGGCTGAGCCGGAAGCCCGACGCCGTCGAGCGAATGACCGCCACAGCGGCGGTCGCCCCCATCGACTCGCTATGGTTGCAGACCCCCAAGACACGCCGCCATACCGCGAAACCGACGTCTCCACGGCAGAGGCGGGTCAGAACACAGCTTCATGCCCCCCCGATCTCACGTCGCGACCGCCCCGATACCCGAGGTTCGGGTAGAGTCGAGGAAGGGCGCGGTGGCGCGACGGCTCCGTTTCCCCTGCCCGCTCATCAAACCGGACGTGCGGATTTCCCGCATCCGGCTTTCCGACTGGCTTCATCGCGAGGCACACGGCGGCGGTCCCAAATGAACGCGCCTGAGGTGGAGCACCCCGAGCGCGCCGAACACCGCTTCGCGC
>DATJBR010000364.1:0-6903 GCA_035515255.1 Lysobacter sp.
CACATCGGGATGATCAGGGTGGCGCGCGTCAGCTTGACGATGGTGGCCTGGTCGCCGGCGAGCTGGCCGTAGCTGTAGCCGGCGGCGACCACCGACGAGGTGTCATTGATGGCGGTGCCGGCCCAGAGGCCGAAGCCTTCCTGGCTCATGCCCATCAGGTGCCCCAGCGCCGGGAACACCAGCACCGCGACCAGGTTGAACAGGAAGATGGTGGAGATCGCGAACGCGGTGTCGTGTTCGTCGGCCTTGATGATCGGCGTCACGGCGGCGATGGCCGAACCGCCGCAGATCGCGGTGCCTGCACCGATCAGCAGTTTCAGTTTCGAGGGAATCCCGAGCAGGCGTCCGAGCAGCAGCGCCGAGGTGAACGCCGCAGCCACCGTGACCAGCGTGACGGCCAGCGAATCCAGTCCGGTCTGCGCCACCTGGCTCAGGCTCAGGCCCAGCCCCAGCGCGACGATCGACCACTGCAGGACCTGCTTGCCGGCGAACTTGATGCCCGGTTGGCAAGCCAGTGGGGGAGCGACGATGTTGCGGATCGCCACCCCCAGCACGATGCCGAATACCGGGCCGCCGACCAGCGGCAGCCAGCGACCTAGCATCAGCGCCACGACGGCGATGCCGGCCGCCAGCAGCAGGCCGGGCCATAGCGATGTGGGGGCGGAATACGGTGGTGAGACTGCGGTCGAAGACGTGGAAGTGGCCGACATCGGTTGCGGTGGTCCGGTTGCGAGGCGACAGGGTAGCCGCTGCCGCTCGCTGCGTCAGTCATGAACCGGCTGCCGGGACAAACGCCGGCCTGGAAGTGGAGGCCTGTGGTCAGCCTTCCAGCAAGGCGCGCGCCGCTTCGAGGTGCTCGGCGAAATTGCCGCGGGTGCGTTCCAGGTGGGAGCGGATCGCCTTGTTGTCGGTGGATTGCAGGTAGGTGTCGATCAGTGCCATCGCTTCCTCGTGTGTTTCCACCACAGCTGCAAGGTAGGCGCGCGAATACAGTTCGCCGTCCTGCCCGGCCAGCGCTTCGAGCTTGCGGGCGTTCTCGGCGCGGCGGGTTCTCATCGCCGGTGTTTCGGCGACATGCACACCGGCCGAATCGGCCACGGCGCGGGTCTGGGTGAGATTGCGGCGGTGGTGCATCTGCATGTTCTCGACCAGTGCGCGCAAGGGCTCGTCGATGTTTTTTGCCTGCGCCTGCTCGGCCCTGGCGATCGCGTGCTGGTCCAGGTCGATGAGCTGGGCGAACACCTCTACCGGAGATGGAGCGGGCTGGCTGGCATTTTGTGCGATGGTCTGGGCCGGACGCGGGTCGGCCGGCGAGCAAGCGACGCTCAGGGCGATCAGTACGAAGGCGGTAATGACAAGGGAGCAGTTCCTGGACATTTCATTCCTCCTGGGTGGCGTGCCGGGGCGGGTGCAGGTTCGACCTGTCAAAGATGAATGGACCTGCAACAGATAATCTAGGCGAGGCGATGGCTCCGAATGTGAAGGTGGCGTGATTTTCCGTGACAAACAGAATGGTCGGCATGGCGTGCGGCCAAACCCGTAGGCTATGCGGGTGAATTCGCACTCCTTGATCGTCGACGGTGTTGCTGCGAGCCGGCTGCAATTGCCGGCGGGGCCATGGGCGACCGTGCTGCAGGCCCTGTGCGCGCATTTTCCGGCCATCGACGAGACGACATGGTCAGCCCGGTTTGTGCGTGGTCGCGTCCTGGATGTCTCCGGCCGCCCCATCAGGGTGGATACCGCGTATCGGGCCGGAATGACCGTGCAGTATTTTCGGGAGGTCGCGCAGGAGGCTGTCATTCCATTCGCCGAGCGCGTGCTGCACGTCGACGCCGATCTGTTGGTGGCCGACAAGCCGCATTTCCTGCCGGTGATGCCGGCCGGTGCTTTCGTTCGCCAGACCTTGCTGGCGCGTCTGCAGCAATCGCTGGGCCTTCCCGACCTGGCACCGTTGCACCGTATCGACCGCGGAACAGCCGGACTGGTGATGTTCTCGGTCAACCCTGCGACCCGGAACCATTACCAGGCCCTGTTTCGCGAGCAGCGGATCCGCAAGCGTTACGAAGCGCTGGCGGCCGCGATGCCGGGTCACGAATTTCCTTACACACACCGCAGCCGATTGCAGGCGGGCGAGCCGTTTTTCCGGATGCAGGAGGTTGCCGGCCCTCCCAACAGCGAGAGCCGGATCGATGTGCTGGAGAGGATAGGCGATGTATGGCGCTATGCGCTGGAGCCCGTTACCGGCAAGAAACACCAGTTGCGCGTGCACATGGCCGCCCTGGGCGCGCCGATCCTCAACGACCGGTTCTATCCGGTGCTGCATGAGGAGGTCGCGGACGACTATGAGCGGCCGTTGAAACTGCTGGCCCGGTCCCTGCGATTCGTCGATCCCTTGACCGGGGAGATGCGGGAGTTCGAGAGCGGGCGGCGGTTGGCGGCGCAGGTGTCCCACAGGGACTCCCTTCGGTCGTAGGAGCGGTTCAGCCGCGATCGGGGGAGTTGGTCGCTCGTGCCGGTTCTGGCTCGCGGCCAAAGCCGCTCCTGCAAAAAGCCAGCGGCGACGGGCGACGGCTGGCGGCGGGAATCGCTCAGCGCGGCTTGAACGGTTTGCGCGGGGCAAAACCAGCGGGCTTGCCCCCGGAAGGCTTGCCTGCATGCGGGCCACGCGGGCCGGACGGGCGGGCAGACATCGGGCGTGGCGAGTTGGGTCGCGCGGTGCGGCCGCCGGTGGCGTCACCGTCCTCCGCATGGCGGATGCGCAACGGTTGACCGGCAACGTAGACCCGCTTCAGATGCTCCATCAGTTCGCGCGGCATGCCCTCGGGCAGGTCGACCAGACTGTAGTCATCACGGATGTCGATCCGGCCGATGAAGCGGCTTTCCAGATCGGCCTCGTTGGCGATCGCGCCGACGATGTTGCCCGGTTGCACGCCATGGCTGTGGCCGACCTCGATCCGGAAGGTCTCCATGCCGATGTCTTCGGTGCGCGCGGCATTGCGTTCCGGCGGACGGCGCTCGGTGCCGTGCGGCTCCGGCCGGCGGGCATTGGCGTGATGGGACGGTACGGCGTCCTCGGAGAAAAAGGCTTCGCCGGCGTTGGCCGATGGATTGTGATTTTGATGCGGGGCGCTGGAGCGCTCGCCGTGGCTGGCCGGTGACGGCTGGCTGTCGAAGTGGCGCGGCTCGCGCACGGGCGGCGCGGCGTGGCGCTCGTTGAAACTGCGCGGCGCAGCCGTCGGGTGATCGGAACGTTGTTGTTGGCGTGGCGGGCGCGGCGCCTGGCCGCGATGGCCGACATCGCGCGGACCGGAATCGCGCTGGTACTTCATTGCAGCCGGCGGGGGCGGCGACAGCAGCAGCGGGTTGTCGCCCTGCACCAGGTTGGCCAGCGCGGCGGCGATTTCCACCGCCGGCACGTTGTGTTCGCGCTCGTAGCGTTCGATCAGTTCGCGGAACTGGCCGAGATCGTCGCTGCCCAGCGACCCGGTGATGCGGTCGAGGAACTTGCTCACCCGCTGCTCGTTGACCGTCTCGATGGATGGCAGCTCCATCTGCTCGATCGGCTGCCGGGTGGCGCGCTCGATGGCGCGCAGCATGCCGCGCTCGCGCGGGGCCACGAACAGGATCGCCTCGCCCTTGCGCCCGGCGCGACCGGTACGACCGATGCGGTGGACGTAGCTTTCGGTGTCGTAGGGGATGTCGTAGTTCAGCACGTGGCTGATGCGTTCCACGTCGAGTCCACGCGCGGCGACATCGGTCGCCACCAGCACGTCGATCTTGCCGTCCTTGAGGTTCTGGATGGTCTTCTCGCGCTGGGCCTGCTGCACGTCGCCATTGATCGCGGCGGCCGAGATGCCGCGCGCCGCCAGCTTGGAGGCCAGTTCGTCGGTGCCCAGCTTGGTGCGGGCGAACACGATCATCGCGTCGAACGGCTCGGCCTCCAGAATCCGGGTCAGCGCATCGAGCTTCTGCACGCCGCTGACCGCCCAGTAACGCTGGCGGATGTTGGCTGCGGTGCTGGTCTTGTTCTTGATCGCGATCTCGACCGGATCCTTCAGGTAGGTCTGGGCGATGCGCTTGATCTGCGGCGGCATGGTGGCCGAGAACAGTGCGACCTGGCGGGTTTCCGGGGTCTTCTTGAGCACCTTCTCGACATCGTCGATGAAGCCCATGCGCAGCATCTCGTCAGCTTCGTCGAGCACCAGGCAGCGCAGTGCCGAGATGTCCAGCGAGCCACGGTCGAGATGGTCGATGATGCGGCCGGGCGTGCCGACGATGACCTGCACGCCGCGCTTGAGCGCCTGCAACTGCGGGTAGTAGCTCTGGCCGCCGTAGATCGGCAGCACCTGGAAGCCGCGCAGATGGGCGGCATAGCTCTGGAACGCCTCGGCGACCTGGATCGCCAGTTCGCGGGTCGGTGCCAGCACCAGCGCCTGCGGGGTTTTCTGCGAAGGATCGATGCGCGCCAGGATCGGCAATGCGAACGCGGCGGTCTTGCCGGTGCCGGTCTGCGCCTGGCCGATCACGTCGCGGCCGTCCATCAAGGGCGGAATCGTCGCGGCCTGGATCGGCGAGGGGGACTCGTAGCCCAGGCCGGTGATGGCCTGCAGCAACGGCTCGGGCAGGGCCAGGTCGGCGAATGTCAGGGACTGGGTATCGGGGGCAGCGGGCGTTTCGGCGCTCATCGCAATTCTCGGCAGCGCCGGCGGTGCCGGTCGGGTAGACCGCGTAGTTTAACGACAGCCGGTGCCCGACGCATGGTCTTTATTGTTTTGGCGCTGGCGGCCCGGTTACCTGCGAGTCATCGCAACGGCGTGTTCGATGCCTGATTGGCGGACATCGGCCGTCGATCTGGTGACGTAATCATCCCCGCCGTTGCTTGGCAGAGGGTGCGAAACGGGGTTCCGTATCGGGCTTCGTTACGAAGTTCTCCGTCTGCGTGCCGTGGCCGCGGACGTGCGGGATGGAGCGTGTCCGGAACCGCGGCGGAAGGGAGCCGTCCGCCATCGGTGCCGGGCAAAGGTCAGCCCTGACTGGTGTCGCCGCCAGCTTCTCCGGGTGCGTTGGTGGGCTCGCCGGCGTCGTTGGAGAAGGGTTTTGCAGGCTGCTTCCTGGCCAGCTTCTCTTCCTTTTTCTTCTTTTTGGCGATCTCGCGCTGGCGCTTTTCAAACGAATAATTCGGCTTTGCCATAGGGCAGCTCCTTTCAGGTAAACCGGGCCAGTCTAGGCCATGCCGCAAGGCATCACCGGTGGAGCCTGCCGGAATCGAACCGGAATCCACACCGGGCAGGCATACGATGGGGATCATTCGCGCCTCGGGTGCGAGCACTTGCTAGGTCATCACGGTATGGCCACCACAGGGAAGCTGCCAGATGCTGGGTTTCGATTTCGACAACGCCTTCGTACGTGAAATGCCCGGCGATCCGGAGACCGGTTCGCGGGTGCGCCAGGTCGAGGGTGCGATGTGGTCGGCGGTCGATCCCACGCCGGTTGCTGCCCCGCACCTGCTGGCGCACTCGGCGGAGATGGCGGCGCGGCTGGGCATCAGCGAGGAGGACATCGCATCGCCCGGCTTCGCGCGCGTGTTCGCCGGCAACGAGCGGTTGCCCGGCATGCAGCCGTTCGCGTCAAATTACGGCGGCCACCAGTTCGGCCACTGGGCCGGGCAACTGGGTGACGGCCGCGCGATCAGCCTGGGCGAGGTGGTCAATGCGGCCGGCGAGCGCTGGGAACTGCAACTCAAAGGCGCGGGGCCGACGCCGTACTCGCGCACTGCCGACGGTCGTGCGGTGTTGCGCTCGTCGGTCCGCGAATTCCTGTGCAGCGAGGCGATGCACCACCTGGGCGTGCCGACCACGCGCGCGCTCAGCCTGATAGGTACCGGCGAGGCCGTCGTGCGCGACATGTTCTACGACGGGCATCCCGCGCCCGAGCCGGGGGCGATCGTCTGCCGCGCGGCCCCTTCGTTCCTGCGCTTCGGCAACTTCGAATTGCCGGCTTCGCGCGGCAACACCGCGTTGCTGCGGCAGCTTGCGGACTTCTGCATCCGCCGCGATTTTCCGCACCTGAGCGGTGAGGGCGAGGCGTTGTATGGCCACTGGTTCCGGGAAGTCTGCGAGCGCACGGCGGTGATGGTGGCCCACTGGATGCGCGTGGGTTTCGTTCATGGGGTCATGAACACCGACAACATGTCGATCCTCGGACTGACGATCGATTACGGCCCTTACGGCTGGATCGACAACTTCGATCCGGATTGGACGCCCAACACCACCGATGCGCAGCGCAAGCGCTATCGCTTCGGCCAGCAGGCATCGGTCGCGTACTGGAACCTGGGCCGTCTGGCAGGCGCGTTGTCGCCGTTGTTTGCTGGTGTGGAGGCATTGCAGGCGGGGTTGCAGGCGTATGTCGACACCTGGAACGCCGCCGATCGCGACAACATCGCCCGCAAGCTGGGCCTGGCCGAGTGCCGCGATGACGACGTCGGTCTGATGCAGGCGTTGCAGATGCTGTTGCGCGATGCCGAGGTCGACATGACGCTGTTCTTCCGCGCGCTGGCCGACTTCGAGCCCGCCTCGTTCGAGTCCGGGACATCAGCGCCCGGACTGTTTGCGGACGCGTTCTACGACGAGGCCAAGCGGATCGCCACGGCGCCTGTGTTCGACGACTGGTTCGCCACCTACGCCCGGCGTCTGCAGGAGGATGGTTCCGACGGAAACGGGCCGGCTGCCGCCCACCGGCGAAACCGCATGCGCGCCGCCAACCCGCGCTACGTGTTGCGCAACTACCTCGCCCAGCAGGCGATCGACCGCGCCACCCAAGGCGACTCTGGAGGCGTGAAGGAGCTGCTCGATGTCATGCGCCGGCCGTATGACGATCAACCCGGCCGGGAGGCGTTCGCGGCCA
>DATJBR010000365.1:0-11319 GCA_035515255.1 Lysobacter sp.
TCACCGGCTACATCAGCGGCCAGGCGACCCTGCACACCGATGCCATGCCCGGCTCGGATGTCCTGTCTTCCTACAAGGCGGCACTGGATACGTTGAAGGACGGCAATGCCCTCGCCGCGCTGCTGGGCGCGGCCGGGACCACGGTCGGCCTGACCGGCAGCCTGTTGGGCGAGGTCATCGGCGGCTGGGCGCAGCGCATCCTCGACCCCGAGGTCTATTACAACGTCGCGGTGGCCTACCACCAGCACCGCTACCCGGGGTACAGCTACGAGGGCACGGTCAATGCAAGCGCGGAGAGCAAGTACCACGATGTACAGCGACGCAAGAGCAAATCAACGGATGGACACAGCTACTCAAGTTCGGTCGCCACCGACACGAAACAGGCTACTGCCAGCCTGAACGCAACCGGCATGCGGCCCGCACGGATGTCCTACACCCGTTTCACCGAACGGAAGGACACCGCCTACTGGGAAATGGCCGGCCCTGCCACCGTCGCGGCCTCGTTCAACCTGTCCTATAGCTGGGTGGGTGAACACGGCTGCGCGACCAGGAAGGGTCGGGTCCATTTCAAGCACCTGCGAAAGGGCTCCGGCAGCCATTCCGGACCGGCCACCTACACGATGAAGATCGAACAGCTGGGCTCCCGGGATGAGGGCTACCAGATCCACCTCTACGGGGCCGGCATCAACCCGTACATCCAGTACGAAAAGCAGACGACCCGCGAGGAACGCAACCAGGGCTGCGAGTTCCTTGGCGCTGGCTTCAGCAGCAAGGACTCCGAGCGCGTCGTCACCAACGTGGGGATCGAGGGGTTTGTCCATTCGTTCGCCGTCGACAAGCCCTACCCCAAAACCATCGCCGGTTCGAAGGCCGTGGAGAACCCCGATGGTTCGACCACCCACTGGAGCTGGAACTTCCGCCGCATCGGCCCGATCGAGAATCCGACCGCGGAGGCCGGGAAGGTCGGGGGGAGTTGATCCGGAGACCGCTGTCAGTCCGCGCTCCCGCATCCCGTGTATGGAGTGCCCGGACGCACCCGGGCCCGGCCGGGTCGCCGTCCGACCCGCCTCTGCAGGTGGCACTACGCCGAGAACGATGAAGAAGAACAAGACGACGACAACCACCCTCCTGACAGTTCTGGTTGCACTGGGGCTGTCCGCCTGTGAAATACGCGCCGGCAGCGATGCGCCCAGGGCAGAAGCCGGCGCTGTCGGCAACGCTGCGTCCATGACGGAAACCGGCTACGCAACGGGAACCGTCCGCGACACGCAGGGCAACCCCATCGCCGGGGCGAAAATCCTGCTGGACAACAGCGTGTTCTACAACTCCTACATCCATGGCTCCACCCGGGAAGATGGTACTTACCGGATCAAGGCCCAGCCCGGCGCATGGCAGGCATTCGCCTCCATCAAGAAGACGTACAACGGGCGCAGCTATACCCTGGAACTGCTGCCGGACAACGTCGATTCCTTCGACGACGAAGGCGCCGTCCGCAACTTCACCTGGGTACTGGAAGGGCGCACGCCGAACAACGAGTACGGCTTCTACGGCGGATTCATCCAGCTCAGCACCGACTACGGCTTCGACGACGACATGGAGGACATCGAGTTGACCATGACGCCCAGCGGCCCGCTGATCGACGGGTCGCCGGGTCGCCGGGAAAGACGCTACGGCTCCGGATGGGGGACCGTTACTGGGTCGACCGCTACCAGGTGGAAGACGTTCCGATCGGCCGCTACATGCTCAAAGCGACGGTGAAAAGCGACGACGGAGATCGTCCGCTGCGTATCCAGGACTGGCACAAGAAGGGTGATTTCCATCCGGAGTTCCAGCTGGACTTCATCCCCGATTCCGGCAGCGCGAGGAAGAACTCGGCCTCCATCGTCATAGGCGATTGACGCTTCATGCCACCACCAGGAGCAAATCCATGCAATTGAAAACCCTTGTCCGCGCTACCGCCATGGCCGGCGTGGCTCTGATGCTTGCCGCGTGCGTCCGCATTACCGGGGCCGATGCGGCCCGCGTGGACTGCGGCACGCCCGGCCCTCACGGCGTCGACTGCACGATCAAGCGCACCGCTGGCAGCACTGGCTTCGAGGCGTGCTGGGACCTGGTCATCACCTGCGGCAACCAGGGCGAGATGAGCGCCGGTGCCTGCCACAAGGTGGCTCCGGGCGAGAGCGAAGCGAGCGAGACCATGCCTGTCGCCAGCTTCTCCAATCAGGCCGGCTGCGACGTCCCCACCTCCGGCAAGGTCGAGCGCCTGAAGATCACCACCCTGTAATTCCCCCGCCATCCGCACCGCGGCCAGGCGCGGGCGTGTGGCGGGATGCTGCGACCTACCTGCCGACGCCACCGGCGTCCGCAGCCGGCGCAACGGGGGTTGCCGCGCCTGTGCCTTCATTGCTTGTGCGGGTGACAGTCGTCGGCGTTTCGAATGAACGCTGCGCATCGCGATGGCGAATGGTGGCATGGAGCCCCGAAGCCTCGCCTTCCGGTTCCAGGACGACCGTGAACTTCCGGTCCTTGCGGTCCTGACGGTTCAGCCGCGCGACGATGTGCCCCTGCCAGGGGCGCCCCGGCTCCACGGTGAACACGACCGGCTCGCCGCTACCCCGCACCGTCACCCGGACCCGTCCACGCTCGATGCGGAAACCGGCTTCGGCCTCGAAATAGCGGTAGTACGCCGGCGACTTGCCGCGGAAGCTGGCTGCGGCACGGCCGTCGAACGTGCCCACCTGCAGCGTGCAGTGCTTCCATGGGCTCTCTGACAGCTGGACCGATATTTCGCAGTTCGTGACCGCCGCACCCTCCGGTGGCGTACAGGCGGCCAACGACAACACGGATGCGGCAGCCAACAACGTGGCAAAGGGGCGGAACGACATGGCGAATCTCCGGAAGGTGATTCCTCTATATCGTGATCCGGGGCCGTGGCATGACAGCACAGGCAGATCATCAGGCCAGCACAATCGAGGCGACAACGACACGCCGCTGGACTGAGCCTGGCGACAAACCGGCGAAAGCCTTGCTCGCCACCTCGTTAACGGATGATTCCGCCCCTGCCCGGCGTCACCATCTGCTCGGCGGGGCGACCGAGCAGGTACCCCTGGCCGAACACGCAACCCAGTTCGCACAGGATGTCGCGTTGCTGTTCGGTCTCGATGCCTTCGCCGATGGTGTAGATGCCCAGGGTGCCGGCCAATGCCTGGATCGCGCGCACCACGGCGATACTTTCCGCCCGGTTGTCGCCAGTCAGGCCGGCGACGAAGCTCTGGTCGATCTTCAGGCACTCGATCGGGAAACGGTGCAGGTACGACAGCGCCGAATATCCAGTGCCGAAGTCGTCCAGCTGCGCCATCACGCCGTGGTTGCGCAGGGTGTGCAGGGTTCGCAGCGCGCGCGGCACGTCGTCCAGCAGGGCCACCTCGGTGATCTCCACCCGCAGGCGCCTCGGGTCGGCACCGGCATTGTCGATCAACTGCAGCAGGCGCTCGGCAAAGTCGCCGGTGCGGAAGTGCCGTGGGGATACGTTGATCGATACGTATCCTTCCCCACCGCGGGACAGGCGCGAAATCACCTGCGAGTACATCAGCCAGTCGACTTCCTCGATCAGGCCGTTGTCCTCGCCCAGGCCGATGAACTCGCCCGGTGCCAGCAGGCCGCGGGTCTGGTGCCGCCAGCGCAGCAGCGCCTCGTGGCCGATCACCGCCATGTCGTCCAGCCGTACGATCGGCTGGTAGAACGGAACAAAACTGTCGCCGTTGATGGCCCGGCGCAGGTCGGCTTCCAGATCGAGGATTCTCGACGCTTCCTCGCGCATGTCTTCATCGAATACCGCCCAGCGGTCGCGCCCGGCCGCCTTGGCGCGATACATCGCCGCATCGGCGTCGCGCAGCAGGTCGATGCCGGTGCTGTACCGCGGATTCCATAGTGCGATGCCCAGACTGGCGGACGGAAACACCTCGCGCCCGGCCACCCAATAGGGGCGCCCCAGCATGTGCAGGATCCGCTGCGCGAGTTCCTCGGCCACCTGCAGGCCATCGACATCGTTGACCAGGATCGCGAACTCGTCGCCGCCCAGGCGCGCGACCAGGTCCCCCCCGCGCACCGCGGCGATGATCCGGCGCCCCGCTTCCACCAGCAGGTCGTCGCCGGCGGCATGGCCGACGCTGTCGTTGACCAGCTTGAAGCGGTCCAGGTCCAGGAACAGTACCGCGAACCCGCTCGGTTTCTCCCCGAGCATGCTGTGCCGCGCGTTCGTGCGGGCGTTGCTGATCGCAGTGGCGAGGTGATCCAGCAGTTGGGTGCGGTTGGGCAGGCCGGTCAGCGCGTCGTGGCGCGCCTGATGGGTCAGTTGCTGCTCGGCGCGCAACCGCTCGCCGATCTGCTCGAGCAGTTCGGCGTTCGCCATCGCCAGCTCGCGGGTCCGTGCCTCGACCCGTTGTTCCAGTTCGGCATGTGCGTAAACCAGCCGGTCCTGACCCTGCTTGCGCGCCAGGCCGATGCTGATGTGGTTGGCGACGAAGGTCAGCAGGTCCTGGTCGCGCGAGGTGAAGTTGATCGCCGGCGAATAGCTCTGCACCGCGATCACCCCGACCACCAGGTTGTTGCGATACAGCGGCACGCCCAACCAGCAATGGGCGAGCGTGCCGTGGCCGCGCAACTGCCCTTCGGCCTCCAGCTGTGCGAGCCGTTGCGGGTCGGTCAGCAACGCGCGCCCGGTGGTGATCACGTATTCGGTCATGCCCGTATCGAGTCGCCGGCTGACGCGGGCCGCGTCGCGCTCATCGATCGAGTAGGGAAACTCCAGCCGGTCGCCATCCTCGGACAGCAGCGCGATATAGAAATTGCGCGCGTACAGCAGCTCGCCGACCACATCGTGGACCTGGGCGTAGAAGCGCTCCAGCGTCTCGGACGTGATCGACAGCTCGGCGATGCGGAACAACGCGCGCTGCAGTCTTTCGGCGCGCTGGCGCTCGACGATCTCGGCCTGCAGGTCGCGGTTGCTCAACTGCAACGCCTGGGTGCGCTCCTCGACCCGGCGCTCGAGCTCTTCGCGCGCCTGATGGCGATCCAGCGCGGTCAGGATGTGCTGGGCGACGAACACCAGCAACGCGCGCTCCTCCTCGCCGTAGCTGCGCGGACGGTCGTAGCTCTGCACCACCACCGCACCGCACACCTGGTCGTTCCGGCGCATCGTCACTCCCAGCCAGTCCTCGCTGTCGGGCCCGTGGGCGCCATCCGGAGCGACCCCGAGTTCCCGCCGCACGTGCTCGGACGTGCCCTGGACCGCTTCGCCGTGGCGCAGCAGGGCCAGAGTCAGGCTGTTGGGGGTGCTGCGGGCATCGATCTCCAGATCCGGATCGGGCACGAACGAGTCGTGGTCGTCGGCGAAATACAGGAAGCGGTAACTGTCACGCGCGCCGTCGTACAGGACGATGTAGAAGTTCTCGGCGTACATCAGCCCGGCAATGACGCCGTGGATGCGCTCGAGCATGTCGGCCAGTTCGAGATCCGAGCCGGCCAGATCGGCGATTTCATACAGCGCCTGCTGCAGCCGCTCGGACTTTTCCAGCGACTCCGCCCTCGCATTCGCACGCACTGCCGCCAGATGCAGGTCGATCGTGCGCCGGGCCAGCGCCATCCACGCCGTACGCAACGGCGCAGGCAGGGGCTCGACCAGTTTCGCGACAAGCACCGACGGGCCATCCTCGCTGTACCAGGTCAGTTCAATACGGTGCGGGTCCGCAGGGTCATCGTCGGCGAGCGGACTTGCCGGGTCGCGCCGGTGCAACGACACCTGCGAGCCGTCGGGCAGGACGGCCTGCAATGCAGCGACCAGTGCCGCCGCTTCGGAGGCGGTTGCACTATCCGTGGCGATGTCTGCGTCGATCGACTGCATGTTCGTGGCTGGCTGCCGCTTCCGTATCTGCCGAAGGATAGCGCGCCAGCCCGGTCGGTTGCCGGCAACGCCCTCGCATCGACTTTGCCGCAGCGGCACCAGCCCGTACCCTGCTGCGGATGAACCCTGCTACATACCCTTGCAAGGCGATGAGAATGGCGGCGATGCGGGATCGCCCGGATTCCACTGCTCCCCGCCAACGCTGTATCCAACCTCATCGATGAGCCTCCTGCCTACCCTCGCCGACCGGGTCCGCCACGAGACCGAGGTCAAGCACAGCCGCTTCCTCGCGCTTGCCGCGCCGGTGGAATCGCCCGAGGCCGCACTGGCGTTCGTGGCCGAAGTGGGCGATCCCGCCGCCACCCACAATTGCTGGGCCTACCGGATCGGCGACCTGTACCGCTCCAGCGACGACGGCGAACCGGCTGGAACCGCGGGACGTCCGATCCTCTCGGCGATCGACGGCCAGGGCTTCGACCAGGTGGTCGTCGTGGTGACCCGCTGGTTCGGCGGCATCAAGCTGGGCGCCGGTGGACTGGTGCGTGCCTACGGCGGCTGTGCGGCGGAGTGCCTGCGCACCGCGCCCCGGCGCGAACTGGTCGAGTTCGTCGAATGCACCCTCGCGTTCGGATTCGCCGACACCGGTGCCGTGCATGCCGCGCTGGCGGCACACGGCGCGGACAAGCTCGACGAGCAGTTCGACGCCACCGGCAGCCGGCTGCAGCTGCGCCTGCCGGCCGACCGTCTGGAGGCGCTGCGCGAGCAGCTGCGCGACGCCACCCGTGACCGCGCCCGGCTCGTGCGCGACGCGTGAGCCGTCGATAGCGGACAATACCGCGCATGCCTGCATCCCCAGCATCCGACCCCGCCCTCCCTGCTTCGCCCAAGGCGCCCATCGGCAGCCTGCGCACGCTGTGGCCCTTCGTACGCAAACACCGCGGCCTGTTCATCGGCTGGCTGGTGGCACTGGCCTGTTCCTCGGCGGCGACCTTGAGCCTGCCGGTCGCGTTCAAGACCATGATCGACCAGGGCTTCGCCCAGGGCGGCGGCGGTGCGATCGACCGTGCGTTCATGCTGCTGTTCGCGGTTGCCGTCGCGTTGGCGCTGGCCACCGCGGCGCGCTTCTTCTTCGTCTCGCTGCTGGGCGAGCGCGTGGTCGCCGACCTGCGCGAGCGCCTGTATTCGCACCTGATCACCCTCGATGCCGGCTTCCACGATCGCAGCCGCAGCGGCGAGCTGGTGTCGCGCCTGACCGCCGACGCCGAGCTGTTGCGCGGGGTGATCGCCACCAGCATGTCGGTCGCCCTGCGCAGCCTGGTGACGGTTATCGGCAGCATCGTGATGCTGTTCGTCAGCAGCCCGCACCTGGCCGCCTACGCGCTGGTCGGCATTCCGCTGGCGGTGTTGCCGATCGTGGTCGGCGGCCGCCGCCTGAAGAAGATCTCCCGCGCCAGCCAGGACCGTGTGGCCGACGCCAACACGCTGGCCAACGAAACCCTCGGCGCGGTCAGCACGGTGCAGGCGCATGTGCGCGAGCCGTACGAGCTGGGCCGGTTCCGCGAGGCGCTCAAAATTGCCGTCGCCACCGCACGCCGACGCATCCAGGCGCAGGCGTGGGTCACGGCGATCGCAATCATGCTGGTGTTCGGTGCGATCACGCTGGTGCTGTGGTCCGGCGCGCACGACGTGGTCGACGGCAGGATGAGCGCCGGCACGCTTGGCCAGTTCGTGCTGTATGCCCTGATCGGCGGCGGCTCGATCGGTTCGCTCGCCGAAGTCTGGAACGAGGTGCAGCGCGCGTCCGGCGGCATGGGACGGATCAGTGAACTACTGGAAGAAACCTCCGCAATCACCGCGCCGGAGCATCCACAGTCGTTGCCGCAGCCGGTACGCGGCGAACTGGCGTTGGACCACGTCACCTTCCATTACCCGATGCGTCCCGACCAGCCCGCGCTGGTGGATTTCAGCCTCCACGTGAACCCCGGCGAGACCGTCGCCCTGGTCGGTCCGTCGGGCGCCGGCAAGAGCACCGTGCTGTCGCTGCTGCTGCGCTTCCACGACCCGCGCAACGGCACCGTGACGGTCGATGGCATCGACATCCGCCAGCTCGACCCGGCCGCTTTGCGTGGCGCGATGGCGCTGGTGTCACAGCAGCCGAGCATCTTCGCCACCACCGCGCGCGACAACATCCGCTACGGCCGGCTGGAGGCGACCGACGCCGAGGTCGAGGCCGCCGTACGTGCCGCCCACGCCACCGACTTCATCCAGGCCCTGCCGCAGGGGCTGGACACCGAGCTGGGCGAGCGCGGCGCACGCCTGTCCGGCGGCCAGCAGCAGCGCATCGCGATCGCCCGCGCGCTGCTCAAGGACGCCCCGATCCTGCTGCTGGACGAGGCCACCAGCGCGCTGGACGCGCAAAGCGAACGCGCGGTGCAGCAGGCGCTGGACACCTTGATGGAAGGCCGCACGACCGTCGTCATCGCCCATCGTCTGGCCACGGTGCTGAAAGCCGACCGGATCATCGTGATGGACCACGGCCGCGTCGTTGCCGAAGGCAGCCACGAGCAGTTGCTGGCGCAGGGCGGCCTGTACGCGGAACTGGCGAAGCTGCAGTTCCTGGATTGAGGACGGCGCAGCGTCGAGCCCGCGGCGGCAGGCCGGACTGTCGCGGCGCACTCACCCATCCGCCGGCAGACTGCCCGCTCCCTTGGGAGAGCGCATGAGCAAGAAGGACACCGCCAGCCACGCACGACGGCTCACCGAAGGCCACGTCGGCCGCACCATGATCAGCTTCGCGCTGCCGATCATGGCCGGCAACGCGGCGCAGTCGCTCAACGGATCGATCAATTCGATCTGGGTCGGCCGTTACCTCGGCGAGGCCGCTCTGACCGCCACCGCGAACGCCAACAACCTGATGTTCTTCCTGATCGGCGCGGTGTTCGGCATCGGCATGGCCGCGACCATTCTGATCGGCCACGCCATCGGCGCCAACGACATCGCCCTGGCGCGCCGCGTCATGGGCACCAGTGCGACCTTCTTCATCTCGTTGTCGGTGGTACTGGCGGTGGCCGGATGGTTCCTCGCCGACCCGGTGCTGCGGTTGATGGGCACGCCGGAAGCCGCACTGCCGATGGCCGAGAGCTACCTGCGGGTGATCTTCCTGGCGATGCCGTTCCTGTATGCATTCGCCTTTTTCTCCGCGGCGCTGCGCGGTGTCGGCGACTCGCGCACGCCGTTCCGCTTCCTGCTGCTGTCGGTGGTGCTGGACATCCTGTTCAACCCGCTGCTGATCTTCGGCTACGGGCCGTTCCCGACGATGGGCATCGCCGGCTCGGCCACCTCGACCTTCCTCGGCCAGGGCATCAGCCTGGTCGCGATGCTGCTGCATCTGCGCCGCAAGCGGCACCTGCTGTGGCTGGGCCGAGCCGATGCCCGGCTGTTCAAGCTCGACCTGACGATCCTGCGCGCGCTGGTGGTCAAGGGCGTGCCGATGGGGCTGCAGATGGTGCTGATCTCGCTGGCGATGATCGCGATGATGACCATGGTCAACGGCTACGGCATCGTTACCGCGGCGGCCTATGGCGCGGCCCTGCAACTGTGGACGTACGTGCAGATGCCGGCGATGGCGATCGGTGCGGCCTGCTCCTCGATTGCCGCACAGAGCGTGGGAGCCGGGGATTGGCACCGGGTCAACGCCACTGCACGCACCGGCATCGGCTTCAACTTCCTGCTGACGGGCGCACTGATCCTGCCACTCATCCTGCTCGACCGTTACACCCTGAGCCTGTTCCTGCCCGATGGCAGTGAGTCGATGGAGATCGCCCGCCACCTCAACCACATCGGGGTGTGGTCGTTCCTGTTCTTCGGGGTGACGTTCGTGGTGTCCGGCGTGGTCCGCGCGACCGGTGCGGTGATACCGCCGCTGGTGATCCTGGGCATCGCGCTGTGGGGCATCCGGGTGCCGTTCGCCGACTGGCTGCAGCCCAGCCTGGGCGTGGATGCGGTCTGGTGGAGTTTTCCGATCAGCGCCTTCGCCGCGATGGTGATGTCGCTGGCGTATTACCGTTGGGGCCGCTGGCGCAGCGCGCGCATGCTGCCGGTGGATCCGCACGAACTGGCGATCCCGTCTGAAGTGCCGGCACAAGCCCCCTCGCCGATTGCCGACCCGCTGCCGGAGCGCGACGCGACCGGCTATTGAGTCGGGGGCACGAGAGTTGGAGCCTGGCGGATGGCTGCGGCCGGCTCCGGACAGGAACGCGTTCCCGGCTGCTTCCCGACAAGGCTTGACCTGGATTGACTTGGCGCAGACCAGCTTGATCTGGATCAGCGTTTACGCCGGCCGGGCATCGCACAATCGTCCCCACGATGCGCCACCGTACGTTCCACCTCTGGATGAACCGCCTGGCGCTGGCCGCTGTACTGGCGTTGCTGCTGGTGCCGACCACCGGGCGCATGGCGGGCATGGCGGGCATGGCTCCAATGCTGCCCGGGGTCATGTCATCCGACGTCATGCCATCCATGCCGCTGTCCGGGCTCGTGTCATCGGCAACGGCAACGATGGCCGGGCACCCGCCGGCTTCGGACGTTGCAGCGCCGACCGCAACAGGCGGCATCGCCGCCGTATACCCGTCCAGTCCGCAGTCACCGAATCCCGGCCCGCACGACAACATGGCGGGCGACTGCGAGTACTGCCTGCTGTTGCAGACGATGACACCGCCGTCGGCATGGATCGCATTGGCCGCGCCATCCGCTCAGGCGCAGGCACCGATGGCGCTCGCACTGCAGCCACGCCGCGGGCAGCGCCACCCGACCGGCCTGGGCTCACGTGGTCCGCCGCACGCCGCCTGACGTTCCGCGCACTTCCCCGTCATTTTTCCTTCCCCTGCAATGCGCGGCGACGCCCGCGTGCACCCTGGAGTTCCAATGCCGTACCTGCGTGATTCGATGATCCGTTCGTCGTGCCTGTCCGTGGCCGTCGCGACGGCCCTCGCCTGCTCCCTGCCTTCTCATGCCGCGACATCGACCGGTGGCGACACCGCCTTGCCGATCGACCTGGATGCGGTGGTGGTCGTCGCCACCGCTCCGGTGTCGGCGCTCACTTTCGAAACCGACCCGCGACTGCCGCGCCAACCGGTGCCGGCCAGCGATGGCGCCGACTACCTCAAGACCATTCCCGGCTTCACCGCGATCCGCAACGGCGGCACCAATGGCGATCCGGTCCTGCGCGGCATGTTCGGCTCGCGCCTGAACCTGCTCAGCAACGACGGCGCGATGCCGGGCGCGTGTCCGTCGCGGATGGACAATCCGATGTCGTACGTCTCGCCGGAAACCTACGACAGCCTTGTAGTGGTGAAGGGGCCGCAGACCGTGCTCTGGGGGCCGGGCGCCTCGGCCGGCACGGTGCGTTTCTCGCGCGA
>DATJBR010000366.1:0-2503 GCA_035515255.1 Lysobacter sp.
GAGTTCACCCGCAGCACCACCGCCTTCACCTTGTCGTCGTCGCGCGCCTGGCGCAGCAACGCGGACGTCGAATCGCCGCCGATCGTGCCCGGCGGCTGCTCGCCACCGGTGATGGAACCGGCTGCGACCACGACCGCCACCTGCGGGCGCCGGTCGGCGGCCAGCTTCAACGCGGTATCCAGATGGGTGAGGTAACCGTCCAGCGACACCTGGCGGAAGCCGCCGTCGGCATCCGCATCGGCGACACCGCGCTCGACCAGCAGGTCGTCCACTTCCCCGCGCGTCTTCAGGCCGTCGACCAGCTCGTGCTGCAGCGCGTACTGGGCCAGGTCGCCCTGCACCGCCTCGATGCCGGCCGGCAACTGGGCAATGTCGTCGGCAATCCTCGACGGGGCGAGGCTGCGCGCCTTGCCGATGTCGGCCAGGTAGCGCTGCCACAGGTCGTTCATCCAGAACAGGTCGGCTTCCTTCGATTCCGGCGAGGCGGCGTCGAGCACATAGGGCTCGGCGGCGGACTTGTACTCGCCGACCTTGAACAGGTGCACGTCGACGCCGAGTTTGTCCTGCAGGCCTTCGCGGTAGTACTGGCGGTACCGGCCCAGGCCTTCCAGCAACAGGCCGCCCATCGGGTCGAGGTAGACCTCGTCGGCCTCGGCGGCGATCAGGTACTGCGACTGCGCCATCGACTCGGAAAACGCCACCACCTGCTTGCCGCTCTCGCGCACGCGCGCGACCGCCGCGGCGATCTCGCGACGCGAAGCCATGCCGCCACCACCCAGCCGGTCCAGTTGCAGCACGACGCGCTCGATGCGCTTGTCGTCCCGGGCCTGGTCCAGCGCGCGCACCAGGTCACGCAACTGCACCTCGCCGGCCTTGGAGCCCATCGCCTTCATCAGCGAACGGGTAGCGGGGTCGGCGCTGAACTGCTCCACCAGCGTGCCTTCGGGGGCGATCACCAGCGTGGTGCGCTCCAGCAGCGGCTCGGTACGGTCGCCGGTGCTGATCGCGGCCAGGATGATGAACAACAGGGTGAAAAACATCAGGTTGAAGATCAACCGGCGGGTGAAGTTCATTGCGTCCCACAGGCCGACGAAGAAACGGGCGATGGGACCGCGACGCTGAACCTGATTCATTGCAGACACTCCATGACTATCCACGCAGCGTAACCGCTGGGCCGGATCGATTCATCCACTCCCGGGCATTTTTTCCGGCAGCGCGCGGCCCGGAAGCATCAGTGACTGCAGGTGCTCGGGCCGACTGGAGCGCAGGAAGCGCAGGGCCATCAGCACCGAGGCCACCGTGAGGCCCGCGATCAGCCCCAGCCACATGCCGCGCGGGCCCCACGCGGTGGTGAAACCGCCGATACCCAGCCCCAGCACCGCGCCCAGCGGCATGCCCACACCCCAGTACGCCAGCGCGGCGATCACCATCGGCACGCGAGTGTCGCGCAGGCCGCGCAACGCGCCCGAAGCGATGACCTGGATGCCGTCCGGAAACTGGAACGCCGCGGCGTACAGCAGCAATCCCGCAGCGAGTGCCGCCACCTGTGCATCGCCGGTATAGAAGCCGACCACCACCTCGTTGCCCAGCAGCAGCGCCAATCCGGTCAACGCCTGGGTACCCAGCACGATCGCGAAACCGGCCCAGGCCGCCCGCCGTACCCCGGCCTGATCGCCACGACCCACAGCGTGTCCGACCCGGACCGTGGTGGCCTCGGCCAGGCCGAGCGGGATCATGTAGCACAGGCTGGCGACGTTGATCGCGATCTGGTGCGCCGCCACCGGCAGCTCACCGAGACGACCGATCAGCAGCGCGGTGGTGATGAACAGTCCGCCCTCCATCGCCACGGTGACCCCGATCGGCAGACCGGTCACCAGCAGCTCGCGGATCGGCGCCCACTGCGGAGCGTCCCGGCGGGCGAACAGCCCCAACCCGGCAAGCCGGCGGGAACGCCGCAGATACCACAGGAACGCCAGCGCCTGCATCCACATCATCAGCGCCGACGCGATGCCCAGTCCGGCCGCGCCGCGCTCGGGCAGGCCAAAGGCGCCGTAGGTCAAGACGAAACCCAGCGGCACCAGCACCAACAGACCGCCAAAACCGAACAGCATCGTCGGCAGGGTCCAGTGCAGGCCATCGCACAGGTAGCGCATGCACAGGTAGAACGTCAGCGCCGGCACGCCCCAGCGGATGCCGTCGAGGAAGCCGCGTGCGCCGTGACGGATATCCGGGGCAATGCCCATCGGCTCCAGCGCCGCGCCCACCACGCTGAGGAAAGCGAACAAGGCCAAACCGAGCGCCAGCGACAACCACAGCGCCTGCCGGAACAGGGCGCCGATCTCGTCGCGGCGGCCGCTGCCCTCCAGTTGCGACACCGCCGGCGGCAGCGACATCAGGGTGCCCATCGGCACCATCATCGGCAGCCAGAACAGGGCCGTGCCGACCGATACCGCCGCCAGCGTCGCGGTGCCGTGGTGGCCGGCGATGACACTGTCGACAAAAC
>DATJBR010000367.1:0-4582 GCA_035515255.1 Lysobacter sp.
TCATCGCCGGCTTCAACACCGGCGAGCACGTGTGGGGGCAGTTCCTGAAGGACTACAAGCCAACCGACTGGTAATGATGCGACCCCATTGACCGGAGAACATTGACCGGAAAAGGCTTCTTCTCCCATCCGAGGGGAAAGCACCGCATCTGCAGGGTGGCCGGGGCGCCGGGAGCGAATGCCATTGGGTGCGAATGTCCCCCGGCACCGATGAAGCCGGTGCCTCCTCCTTTATTTCGCCCCAAAGGCATTCGCTCCCGTTGTTCCAGCACGCGGCGGGCGGCTCCAGAAGCGCAAGCCGGCTTGTGCGTTGTCCGCACAGCTCTGCGATCCGACAGCACCGACGTGACCTGCAGACCTTCGGGGCGAAGTAAAGGAGGAGGCGTCCGCCGCAGGCGGGGGCCGGGGGACATTCGCCCGGAAGGTCTGCAGGTCGCGCCCCAGCCCGCCAGCTCACAGCCAGGCCAGCGATCGAGCAACATCTTCCCCGTCTTCCCTGCGCTCCGGGAGCGGGGCGAAGCACCAACAAAAACGGGCCGCGATGCGGCCCGTTTCATTCGTGGCCCGGAATTTCCGGGCCCTGACGGTCCAGCCGAAATTACGGGGCCGCAACCACCCCGGCATCACTGGCGTCAACGCCCTTCACGTACTTCTCCAGCCAGGCATCGGTCTCGGCCAGCATGTGCAGGATCGATTCGCGCGCGCGGTAGCCGTGCGACTCATTGGGCAGCATCACCAGCCGCGCATTGCCGCCGAGCCCCTTGACCGCCGCAAACAGGCGCTCGCTCTGCACCGGGAAGGTGCCGGAGTTGTTGTCGTCCTCGCCGTGGATGATCAACAGCGCGTCCTTGATCTGGTGGGCGTAGTTGAACGGCGACATTTCCAGATAGGTGTCCTGCGCCTGCCAGTAGTTGCGCTCCTCGGCCTGGAAACCGAACGGGGTCAGGGTGCGGTTGTAGGCCCCGCTGCGGGCGATGCCGGCCTTGAACAGGCGCGAGTGGGCCAGCAGGTTGGCGGTCATGAACGCGCCATAGGAATGGCCGCCGATCGCGACCCGCTCACGGTCGGCGACACCACGGCGGACCACTTCGTCCACCGCCGCCTCGGCCCCGGCGACCAGCTGCTCCAGGTAGGTGTCGTTGGGCTCACGGTCGCCTTCGCCGACGATCGGCATGGTCGGCCCGTCCATCACCGCGTAGCCGCGGGCCAGGAACGGCAGCGGCCCCCAGTAGCTAATCCCGTTGAAGCGGTAAGGCGAACCGGTGACCTGGCTGGCGGCATCGGCCGATTTGAACTCGCGCGGATAGGCCCACAGCAACGTCGGCAGCGGCCCGTCGCGGCGGGAGTCGTAGCCGGGCGGCAGGTAGAGGTTGGCGGTCAACTCCACGCCGTCCTTGCGCAGGTAGCGGATCTGCTCCTTCTGCACGTCCTTGAGCTGCGGCGTGGGATGCGGGAAACGGGTCAACGCCACGGGGTCGACCGCAGGGTCCGCCAGATCACGCAGGTGGATGTTGGACGGTTCGGTCGGCGATTCGCGCGAGGTCAGGATGCGTCGACCTTCGCGGTCCAGCAGGGCCAGCGGAACTTCGTAATGCGGCGCCTGCGAATGGAACAGGCGCGTGGAGCGCTTGTCGCGCAGGTCATAGCGGTCGAGGAACGGACGGTCGCCTTCCGGCGATGCGCCCTCGCCCACCAGGAACAGGCTGTTGCCGTCATCGGTGGTGACCAGGCGCTGGTTGCCGGCGGCATCGGGCGCGGTCACGGCCATGCCCGGATCGGCGTAACGGTCCTCCGACGAACGCTGCGACAACAGCTCGGCGGCCTGTTGCGGATGGTCGGGGGCGATGCGCCACTCCTTGTACTGGCGCGTCTTCCACCAGTACTCGGCCAGCAGCGCCAGATCGCCCCGGCCCCAGGTGATGCCGGCATAACGCGATCCCAGCCGGGCCAACACGACCGGATCGGCCTGGAACGGCGCCGCCTGCGCGTACACCACGTCGCGTACCTCGACCTCGCGCGCCGGATCGCCTCCGTCCTGCGCCTCCGCCCACACCAGCGTGGCAGGTGCATCGTTGCGCCACGACACCCGGCGCACACCGGTGGCGACGGCGTCGTTGCCGGTCGGCAGGCCTTCCACCAACGGCAACCGGGCGACCTCGCGGATGCGTTTGCCATCCACGCCCAACACCTCGATCCGGCGCGGGAAGCGCGAATACGGCACCAGGTAGGAGAACGGACGTTCGATCGTCTGCACCAGGAAGTGCCTGCCGTCGGGCGAGGGAGCGGCACCGATATGCAGGTCCGGCGTGCCCAGCGGGGCCAGCTTTCCATTGAGGCCGACGAGCGCCAACTGGTTGGTCATGTAATGCGCGAAGACCGCGGCATCGCGCTCGTTCTTCAGCAGGTCCTGATAGGTGCGGATCGAGCGCACGTCACCCTTGCTGTCGGTCTGCTGGATGCTCGGGCCGGCCGGAACCGCATTGGCCAAGGGCGCGGCAGCCTGCTTGTCGGGGCGCAGGGTCACCAGCAACTGGCGGCTGTCGGGCATCCAGTCGAAGCCGGTGCCGGCCACGGTGTTCAGCGGCCGGCTCAGCAGGCGCCGGGCCTTGCGCGCGGACACATCGACCACCCACAACTCCACCGCTCCGGTCGGGCTGTCGACATGGGTGAAGGCGAGATGGCGCTGATCGGGCGACCACGCCAGATCGGCCAGCGCCAGGTTGGCCGGCAGACCGGCGATGCGCAGTTCCTGCTGGTCGGCGACGGCCATCAGCCACAGATCGGAGCCGAACGAGAACCGGCTGCTGGCGTACGTCCGCGGATTGATGCGCATGCCGGCCAACTTCAGTTCCGGCTGCGCTACCACGTCGATGCCGGGCAGCGCCGGGATCTTGACCAGACTGACGAAATCACGGTTCGGACTCAGCCGCAGCAGTGGCCGTCGCGGTGCATCCACCAGCGCCTGCAGGGCCGGATCGGGCAGCTGGTAGCCGTTGGTCGTGTCGGGCTGGGCAGACAGGGCCGGCGACACCAGTGCCATGGGCAACAAGGCGACCAACAGGCCGGTGGCGCGGATGCGCCTGAAACGTATTTTCATGAATTCCCCGGAATCTTCGGTGAGCGTGCGCAGTACAAACGATCTGCCGGGACAAAGTCCCATACCCGACGGGGGCGCGGCCAGTGAAGGAAGTCCCAAGGCGGGCCTGTGGAGAACGCCGTTGCACGCCCTAGCCGGTACAATCAGCGGGTTCGCCGAGGGGCGCTGCGACCGTGACTTCGAGCACGGCCAGGCTTGGCGGAACCGATGGGCATGTCCAGTTCCACAGGGCGGCCCGTCCGCAGCAACGGCGCCCGGTTGCCACTACCCACCCTTGTCTGCGCCTCTTCGCGCGCGACGGGACCGAACCGGAGCTATGCCATGAATGATGTGACCCGAACCTTCTCCACCGGAGGCGATTACAAGATCGCCGATATCTCGCTGGCCGACTGGGGCCGCAAGGAACTCGACATCGCCGAGCACGAGATGCCGGGCCTGATGTCGATCCGCCAGAAGCACGCCGCCACCCTGCCGCTGAAGGGCGTGCGCGTGACCGGCTCGCTGCACATGACGATCCAGACCGCGGTGCTGATCGAGACGCTGAAGGACATCGGCGCCGACGTGCGCTGGGCCTCGTGCAACATCTTCTCGACCCAGGACCACGCCGCCGCCGCGATCGCCGCGACCGGCACGCCGGTGTTCGCCTGGAAGGGCGAAACGCTGGAGGAGTACTGGGACTGCACGCTGGACGCGCTGAGCTTCCCCGACGGCAAGGGCGGCTTCCTCGGTCCGCAGCTGGTGGTCGACGACGGCGGCGACGTGACGCTGCTGATCCACAAGGGCTACGAGCTGGAAAACGGCAGCAAGTGGGTCGACGAGAAGGCGTCCTCGCACGAGGAGCAGGTGATCAAGAACCTGCTCAAGCGTGTCGCCATCGAGCGTCCGGGCTACTGGCACACCGTGGTCAATGACTGGAAGGGCGTCTCCGAGGAAACCACCACCGGCGTGCACCGCCTGTACCAGCTGGCCGAGGCCGGCACCCTGCTGATCCCGGCGATCAACGTCAACGACTCGGTCACCAAGTCCAAGTTCGACAACCTGTACGGCTGCCGCGAGTCGCTGGCCGACGGCCTCAAGCGCGCGATGGACGTGATGCTGGCCGGCAAGGTCGCGGTGGTCTGCGGCTACGGCGACGTCGGCAAGGGCTGCGCGGCGTCGCTGCAGGCCTACGGCGCGCGCGTGGTGGTCACCGAGATCGACCCGATCTGCGCCCTGCAGGCGGCGATGGAAGGCTATGAGGTCGCGACCATCGAGGACGCCTTCAGCCGCGCCGACATCTACGTCACGGCGACCGGCAACAAGGACATCATCACCGTCGACCACATGCGGCAGATGAAGGACCGGGCCATCGTCTGCAACATCGGACACTTCGACAACGAGATCCAGGTCGACGCGCTGAAGACGCTCGCCGGCGTCAAGCACGTCAACATCAAGCCGCAAGTGGACAAGTATACTTTCGCCAACGGCAACGCGATGTTCCTGCTCG
>DATJBR010000368.1:0-4511 GCA_035515255.1 Lysobacter sp.
CACTCCATCGATCCGTACAGGCCCTGCGCCAGCCAGTCACGCAGGTGCGCCTCGTCCTCGTCCAGTTCGATGCCGCTGATGCCGCAGCGCTGGAAGCCGAACTCACGCGCAAGTTCGCGGATATGCCGGGCGAGGGCGGCAGGGTCGGCGGGCCCGGAGCCGGTGCCGATAGCCGCTGTCGGCAGTGGATTTTGATCGGGGAGGAAGGAGCGGGTCACGGTCCGCCAAGTATAGAATTGCCGGATGTTTCCTGCCGCCGCCCTTCATTCCGTCAGCACCGTGCGCGAGATCGAAAACCGCGCCACGGCACGGCTGGGCGACGGGTTCGAATTGATGCGCCGTGCCGGCCGCGAGGGATGGCGGGTCGTTCTGCAGCATTGGCCTGCTGCCCAGTCGGTGCTGGTGGTGTGCGGGGCCGGCAACAACGGGGGCGACGGCTACGTGCTGGCGAAGCTCGCGCACGAATCCGGTCGCCGCGTCCGGGTCGTCAGGCTGCCCGACCATGCCCCACGGACAGAGGAGGCCCGTCGTGCCTGCGCGGATTACCTCGCCAGTGGCGGGGAAGTGGTCGATTTCACCTCCGGGTTGCCGCACGCGGAGGTGCTGGTGGACGCGTTGTTCGGGATCGGCCTGGCGCGGGCCCCGGATACGGTGGTCGCGGGACTGGTCACGGCCATCAATGGCCATCCGGCTCCGGTGCTCGCACTCGACGTGCCCAGCGGAGTCGATGCGGCAACCGGGGGCATCCCCGGTGTCGCGGTCATTGCCGATGCCACGCTGGAGTTCATCGCGGCCAAGGCCGGCCTGCGAACGGGGCCCGCGCGCGATTGCACCGGCGAGTTGCAGGTCACCGATCTGGAGCTCGCTTTCGACCAGCGTCTGTGGGCCGGTATCACGCCCAGCGCCGAGTGGCTGCGGGCGACGGACCTGACGCGGTGGCTGCAGCCGCGTCAGCGCGACAGCCACAAGGGCCACAACGGTCGCGTGCTGTGCGTCGGCGGCGAGCACGGCCACGGCGGCGCGATCATGCTCACGGCCGAGGCGGCGTTGCGCACCGGCGCGGGTCTGGTCGATGTGGTCACCCGCACTGCCCACGTCGGCGCGCTGCTGGCCCGGTTGCCGGAGGCCATGGCGCACGGACATGCCGAGGATGCGGATTCGCTGGAGGCCTCGCTGGTGTCGATGGCCGATGTGATCGCGATCGGACCCGGCCTGGGGCAGTCGGCCTGGGCGCTCGCCCTGCTGGAGCAGGCAGTGCAATCCGGCAAGCCGACGGTGCTGGATGCGGATGCCCTGAATCTGATGGAGAAACATGCCCTGGTGCCATCGCCCGGCAGCGTCCTGACCCCGCACCCAGGCGAGGCCGCGCGGCTGCTGGCAATGGAAACCGCCGACGTCCAGCGCGACCGGTTTGCGGCTGTGCAGGTGCTGGCCGTGCGCCATGACGCCGTGGTGGTGCTGAAGGGCGCCGGGACGGTCATCGCCGCACCGGGACGCACCCCGCGGCTGGTCGATGCCGGCAACCCCGGCATGGCCGTGGGTGGCATGGGCGACCTGTTGACCGGCGTCATCGCGGCACTGCGGGGACAGGGGCTGGACGCGTTCGATGCTGCCAGCTGTGGGGCCTTGCTGCATGCCGTCGCCGGCGATGCCGCCGCCGAGGACGGCGGCGAGCGCGGCCTGCTGCCCAGTGACCTGATGTCCTGGCTGCGTCGTCACGCCAACCCGGTTGCCGCGCGATGACGACGTCGTACTGGTTGGCGGACAGCGACAGCACCGACCGGTTGGGGCGCTCGCTCGCCCAGACCCGTCCGCCCCGCGCAGTGGTGCATCTGCAGGGCGACCTGGGTGCCGGCAAGTCCACCCTCGCGCGTGCCCTGCTGCGTGCACTGGGCGTGCAGGGCGCGATCCGCAGCCCGACCTACACGCTGGTCGAGCGTTATCCGTTGGCGACTGGTGGCGAGGCCTGGCATCTCGACCTGTACCGGATCGGTGACCCCGGCGAGCTGGAATACCTTGGTCTGGACACCGACGAGGTGACGTTGTGGCTGGTGGAATGGCCCGAGCGTGGCCACGGCAGCCTGCCTGCGGCGGACCTGTGCATCGAGATGGCGCTGGAAGGAGATGGCCGTATTGCTGTGTTGAAACCACAAACCGGGTCCGGCCACCGCTGGGTTGAGCGTCTGGCCGAGGTCGCTCCGCTTGCGCTCGACTCCTGAACCTTTTGGCAAGAAGATGCGCCAGGTGTCGGATTCTTAAGGGAAAAAGTGCTTGCAATCTGTCGGGAGCGATGCTTGACTACGCGCCATGCGAGTCCAAAGCGCCACCTTCCGGAATTCCCTGCTTGGCCTCGCGCTACCGATGGCGCTGGTCTGGAATGGCGCATACGCCAGTGAAATCAAGGCGTTGCAACTCACCAACAGTGCAACCGGCACGCGTGCCGAGATCGCCCTGGACAAAGCCGGCGAGTTCACCGTCATCAGTCTGGCCGGGCCGGACCGGCTGGTGATCGACCTGCCGGCGTCCTCGCTGGCGGCGGGCGTGCAGGCTCCGGCCGGTGTCGGCGTGGTCCGGTCCGTACGCACCGGCAAGCCGGTTCCGGGCACCGCGCGCATCGTATTCGACCTCGCCCAGTCCGTCACGGCGCTCAAGCCGCGTATCGAACAGGGGGCTTCAGGCCCGACCCTGGTCGTCGAGTGGCCGGGCGATGGCGTTGCTGCGGCCGTGCCGGCCAGCGCACCGCCCGTCACGACGGGTAACTCCTCTTCACCGGCTGATTCAACCGCCGCCGCGGCCGCGATGATGGCGTCGGTGAGTGCGCCCGCGCCCGCGACGATTGATTCCGCAGCCGCATCGGCGGAAGCGACCAGCCGGCTGATCTCGCAGATCGCCGCGCAGACGATGGCTGGCAATGCTTCATCAGGTACGACTGCGGCAGCTGTGCAGGCCTCGCCACAGACTGCCGTACCCACCACCATCGCCACGGGAATCCCGACCCGCGTCGCCACCGGCATTCCTGCGACGGTGGCGACCGGTCAGCCAACCGCTCCCGCAGCGCAGCAGCCCTCGACGACCGAGCCGGTCAAGACCTTGCAGCAGGTCATGCAGGGTCGGGGAATGCGGCCACTGGTGATCGCGATCGATCCGGGCCACGGCGGTCAGGATCCCGGCGCGGTCGGCCAGAACGGCACTCGCGAGAAGGATGTCGTGCTGGCGATCGGCAAAGAGCTGGCACGCCAGATCAACGCCACGCCGGGCCTGAAGGCCTACATGACGCGCGACACCGATGTCTTCATCCCGTTGAACCGGCGTGCGGCGCTGGCGCGGGCGGCCAAGGCTGACATGTTCATTTCGTTGCATGCCGATGCGGCGGAAAACCGTGGAGCGACCGGGTCTTCGGTGTATGTGCTGTCGCTGCGCGGCGCGTCCTCGCAACGCGCGCGCTGGCTGGCGGACAAGGAAAACGCCTCCGACCTGGTCGGCGGGGTGAGGCTGGCGCAGACCAACAACACGCTGGCGTCGGTCCTGCTGGACCTGACGCAGAGCGGTCACATGAAAGCCTCCGAAGACGCGGCCGGGCAGATCCTCGGCGGCCTCAAGCGCGTGGGCAACGTCCACAAGCCGCAGATCGAGCGCGCCAACTTCGCGGTGCTGCGGACCTCCGACATGCCGGCGATGCTGGTGGAAACCGCCTTCATCTCCAATCCGGCCGAAGAGGCGCGGCTGAAGGACCCGGCGTTCCAGCGCAAGCTGGCCGACGCGGTGCTGGATGGCGTCAACACCTTCTTCACCCGTCAGCCACCTCCGGGCACGATGTACGCCGCCCGTGCAGCGGCGGCAATCGGCCCTTCCGGCGCTGCTGGCGGCAGCCCCTGATATCCCGACTGGCGCGGCCGGCGAGGTCGCGCAGTTCGTTATGATGGCCGGTCACCACGTCAGCCTGGGTCCCGCCTCTTCGTGTCAATCAGACCGCTTCCCGACACCCTGATCAACCAGATCGCCGCCGGCGAGGTCGTCGAGCGACCCGCATCGGTGGTCAAGGAACTGGTCGAAAACGCATTGGACTCGGGCGCGCGACGGGTCGACATCGACCTGGAGGAAGGCGGTGCGCGACTGATCCGGATCCGTGACGATGGCTCGGGCATCACCGCCGCGGAATTGCCATTGGCGGTGTCGCGCCATGCGACCAGCAAGATCGCCTCGCTGGACGATCTGGAAGGGGTGCTCACGCTCGGATTTCGCGGTGAGGCGCTGCCGTCCATCGCCTCCGTCAGTCGCTTTTCAGTGGCATCCAGACACGTCGATGCTGAGCACGGCGCAGTGCTGGAAGTCGAGGGTGGCCGGGTCGGCGAGGTCACGCCGAAGGCCCACCCGACGGGCACCACCGTCGAGGTCCGCGATCTGTTCTTCAACGTGCCGGCACGACGCAAATTCATGCGCGCCGAGCGCACCGAGCTGTCCCACATCGAGGAGTGGCTGCGCCAGCTCGCGTTGGCCCGCCCGGATGTGGA
>DATJBR010000369.1:0-2281 GCA_035515255.1 Lysobacter sp.
CCGTTGCCGTCGCTGCCGAAATGGGTGCTGGGGAGGTTGTGCGGGTTGTCCGCGGCAACGGCACTCTGCGCCGCCACGGGAGCCTGCCAACCGGCTACGACAAGTACGGCAGCGGCGGCTGCCGCCAGACCCAGAAAAATGCGCATTGATCCCACCACCTTTGCTGGCTGGCCGCTTTGCGGCGCTTGGCTGGCGTAATTGGAATTACAGGCCGACCATAAAGGCAGCATTCAGCCAGAGTCAAGCGCAAGGTGGTACGGGTTTTCGTTCCGCGGGCTGTCAGCGTGGCAGGGCGCCCTGGAGAAACGCATCCACGCCCGCCCGGGCCGCGTCTGCCGCAGCCACCGGATCGGGCGTCACCAGGTGGCCGCTGGACATGCGCAGCACCAGGTCGCCCACCATCAGCATTGCCAGCTGGATCGCCGCCAGTTCGGGGCCCTGGGGCAGTACCAGTCGACCTGCGCTCTGCTGCTGGAGCAGGTACTCGGCCAGGATGTGGTTGGTGACCCCCACGGCGTGTTCGAAGTACCAGTCGCGCAGCTCCGGAAACGAGTGCCCTTCACCGATGATCGTGCGATGAAGCACCTGGGACTCGACCGACACCATGGCTTCCACGAAGCGTCGGGCGAGCAGGTGCAGGCCTTCCTCGGGTGGCAGCGTGGACAGGCTGGGGTCATGGAATACGAGGGTGAACTTTTCCGCCTGCCGCTCGATGATCGCGTGCGCCAGACCTTCCTTGTTGCCGAACACGCGGTACAGGGTAGCCAGTGAGCCGCCGGCGCGGCTGACGATCTCGCTCAGGCGGGCGTGGCGATAGCCCTTTTCGAGAAACACCTGGGTGGCGGCTTCGAGGAAGCGGTCGACCCGCTCTTCGCCACGTTTGCGCAGACTGGCCATCGGGCGTGCCTTCGGCTTGGGCAGTGCCGGCGATTTTCGGATGCCCCGGGTAGAGGGTCTGGTCGGAACGGTCATGGAGAGAATGATACGTCGCAACAAAACGGCCGCCCTTGCCCTGTCCGACGCGTGTCGGGTGGTGGGCAAGGCGGCCGTCGAAGAGCCCGGAACCGCAACGTCCGGGCCATCTGCAATCAATTGTCGATGAACCCTGTGGAACCGCTGTGCGCGGCCCGGAAGCCGGGCCGCGGCACGACAATCAAGGCACCAGCTTGAGCGTGCCCTTCATCATGGCCGAGTGGCCGGGGAAGCTGCAGAAAAACGAGTTCGGATCCGCGCTCAGCTTGGCCGGATCGAAGCTGACGGACGTGCTCTCGCCACCGCCGATCACCTTGGAGTGGGCCACCACGCGGGCGTCGCCGGCCTTGACGTAATCGGCTGCCAGCCCGGCCTTCATGCCGTCCGCGTCGATGCCCTTCATGTCGGCGGTCTTGGCGATCACCACGTTGTGGCCCATCACGTTCTTGGCCAGCTTGCCGGTGTGCTTCAGGTTGATCGTGAACGTCTTGCAGCTCTTGCTGACGTCGATTTCCTTCTTGTTGAACTGCATGGCGTCGTTGCCTTCCAGATCCACCGAGCAGGTGGCGGCAAACGCGGCCGGAGCGGCCAGGGACAGGGCAAGGGCGATGACAAGTGTGCGGAGCATGGTGATGACCTCACGTGAAAGACAAGGGGGCGGAATTACCGCAGCGGTGAAGCGTAATTGGAGTTACATGGATGCAAAGTGAAGATGCCGTAATGCCTCGCAACCCGCATCACGGGCTTCCGGAAGTCGCCACGCGGCCGCGCAGCGAGTTGCTCATCGCATCGGTGATCACGACATCCACGAACTGGCCGACCAGACGCGGGTGCCCTGCGAAGTTCACCGAACGCATGTTCTCGGTCCTGCCGGTCAGTTCGCTGGCATCCCGCCGTGAAGGGCCTTCGACCAGCACCCGCTGGGTGCTGCCGACCATGGCCTCGCTGATCTTTTTCGCATTGGCATTGAGCAATGCCTGCAAGCGCGCCAGCCGAGCCTGTTTGTCGGCATCGCTGGTGAGGTCTTCCAGGTCCGCGGCCGGAGTGCCCGGACGGCGCGAATAGACGAAGGAATAGGACTGGTCGAAGCCGACATCCTCGATCAGCTTCAGGGTCTTCTCGAAATCCGCTTCCGTCTCGCCGGGAAACCCGACGATGAAATCCGAGGAGATCGAGATGCCCGGGCGTACCGCCCGCAGCTTGCGGATCTTCTGCTTGAACTCCAGCGTGGTGTAGCCGCGTTTCATCGCCGCCAGCACCCGGTCGCTACCCGCCTGCACCGGCAGGTGCAGGTAGTTGGCCAGCTCCG
>DATJBR010000370.1:0-5598 GCA_035515255.1 Lysobacter sp.
CTTGCCGGGTGGCTCGCGCCCGGCTGCCGGCTTATCGCCCTCACCACCCGGAGCCACCGTCGGCGGAGTGGCCCCCGGTCCGATACCCCCCATCTGCACCGGCGTCGCCGCCCCCATCGACGTCGCCGGCGCCATTGCCGCAAGATGGCAGGCATACAAGATGTAGGTCCCGGCGCTGGCGGCGCGTGCGCCCTGTGGCGCGACCCAGCCGATCACCGGCACTTTCGACGCCAGGATCGCCTGGTTGATATCGCGGGTCGCCGCATCCAGGCCGCCGGGGGTGTCGATGCGCAGCACCACTGCCGCGGCTTGCCGGTCGGCAGCCTGCTCAAGACCGCGCACCAGATAGTCCCGCGTGGCCGGGCCGATACCGCCCTGGATATCGAGCAGCACCACGCCACCCGGTGACGGGCGTGTTGGCGAGGGCGCAGCAAAAAGCGCGGGGGCGAACACCAGCATTGCCGCGAGCAACCAGGCTGGAACAGTCATCTTCATGGGCGACACGGCTGGCGTAGTGAGCCTCCTGCCGATGCCTCCAGTTAATACGCCCGCCTGTTAAGACCGCGGGACGAAGCGACCCTGCCCCGGGCGCTGCAGGCAGCTTTCGATGCGCCCTACTTCAACTCGAACGAATCCGAATCTAGCATCGCCGGGAAGTGCTCGCGATGCGCCCTGAGTCCGGCCGACAACAAGGTCGTGGTGGTGACCATTTCCGAGTCGGTGCATTCGCTCAGCGCATCGCCCACGTAGTCGATCACCGAGCTGTCACCCGCGTACGACAGGTTGTTGCCGTCGATGCCGATGCGATTGACGCCAGCGACGTAGCACAGGTTCTCGATCGCGCGGGCACGCAGCAGGGTCTTCCACGCGTGGGCGCGTGCGGCCGGCCAGTTGGCGACGTACAGCGCCAGGTCGTAATCCGGCTGGCCGGCGCGCTCGACATCGAAACGGTTGCGCGAGAACACCGGGAAACGCAGGTCGTAGCAGACCAGCGGGCAGATCCGCCACCCCTTCCACTCCACCGTGATGCGGTCGCGGCCGGCGGCGTAGCGCTTGTGCTCGTCGGCATAGCGGAACAGGTGACGCTTGTCGTAGTGGTGCAGTTCGCCGTCGGGCTTGGCGAACAGCATCCGATTGACCACCCGGTCGCCGTCACGGATCTGCACGCTGCCGGTCACCGCGGCGTCCAGGCTGGCAGCCTGCTCGCGGATCCAGGCCACCGTCTCCCCGTCCATCGTCTCGGCATCGTCGATGGCCTCGTTGGAAAACCCGCTGGTGAAGGTTTCCGGCAGCACCACCAGATCGGTCAGCCCGCGCAGCGAGGAGATCAGCCCCCCATAATAGTCACGGTTGCCGGCCGGGTCGTGCCAGAGGGTCGCGCCCTGGATCAGGGAAATACGAAGGTTGCTCATCGGTGCGGCGGAGGTTGGGCTCATGGCGACAGGCTCACTGTGTTTTGCTTCATGGTGCCCGAAACCCCGGTCATTGTCGGCTCGGGAGCCAGCCCACCCATCGCCCGGGCCAGGTCCAGCACCCGCTGGGTGAAGTCGAGGTAGCCATCGGCCACCGGCGGCGTTTCGTCCCCGGCCGGCGACGCGACCTGGCGCACCGCGACCAGCCTGGCCGACGGCACGACCACGATGTACTGCCCCAGATAACCCTGGGCCTCGTAGGCGGCGACGGGGCCCTGGTCGATGGTGAACAGTCGGTACGGACCGATGCCGTACTTGTCGACCAGCTCTTCCCGGAATCTGCCGACGTCCTCGCCCAGACGCTCGAACAAGCCGGCCATCATCGCGTCCGGACCATCGAACCGAGCGCCCGTCAGAGCTTGTTCCAGCATCTGTATCAGGTCCTCCGCAGCGCCCTTCTTTCGCAGCATCGCAAGGCTGTCGGGGTCGAAATGAAAGTGCATCCAGGCCGGACGCAGCCACCACAGCAAGCCGCAGGATGGATCCAGCAGCTGACCCGGAGCGAGCATGGCGTCCAGGTAGTCGACGGGAATCAGTTGCTTGCCGCGCCATTTGCCACGCTCGAGCACGAACTGCCCGATCTTCGCCGCGCCGGCGGCGTCGAGCGCCAGGCCGGCCATCGCATAGGGATTGCCCACCTTGTCCTTGTCCCAGGGGCCGGGCGTCACCTCGAGCTCGGCGAACAGACCTTCGCGGAAGAACTGATCCATCGGCTGCCCGGAGGCTTTCTCGATGATGCCAGCCAACAGGTTGGTCGCCTTGTTGTTGTAGGCGAACCCCATCCCGGGCGCGCTACTGAGCTCCGCCGCCAGCGCAAGCTGGATGACGTCCGGCGCGGGATAGATCTCGGTCGGTGCCATTGCCACGTTCTGCAGGCCGGACGTGTGGGCGAGCAGCATGCGCACGGTGATGTCGCGTTTCTTCCCCTGCTTCCATTCGGGGTAGAAATCGGCCACCGGCTGATCCAGTGACTCAATCCGCTTCTGCCCGATCAGCTGGCCGATGCCCAGCGCCACCACCGATTTAGTGGCCGACATCAGCTCGATGGGTCCGGGGGCCTTGTCGTCGCGGTAGTAGTGCCCGAGTTCCGCCCCGTCCGCGAGCACCAGCACGGAATCGCTGTGGCTGTCGCGGCCACCGTCGAGGATGCGTTGCAAAGCCGATTCAGCGGCAGCGGAAGGGAGGTCGGCCGCGGGCAAGGGGTTCGCCCATGCCAGGGCGAGGACAACGACGGCCAGCGTGGTGAGACGTGAATGCATCGGGCGGCTCCGTGCGATTGGTGTCACGTCGCACGGTAATGGCGGATGGGCCGTGGAGCATGTGCCGAACCGGACTGAACCATCGTCATGGTCGAGGAGCGAATCCGGTGCGGCACTCCCCCGACAAAACCTGTCGCCCAGAGGAACCCCATGGGACGCGGCCTGGAAGTCAACGGCGGATTACAGCTTCCGCAGGCGCTCGATCGCCGCATCGCGGGTCGCCTCGCTCTTGGCGAAACACAGCCGGACCAGGCGCTGTCCCTCCGGAGGCGTGCCGTAGAACGGCGACAGCGGGATCGCGGCCACGCCATGCTCCACCGCCAGCCAGCGGCAGAATTCGGCGTCGTCCAGATCGCTGACGGCGGAGTAGTCGACCAGCTGGAAATACCCGCCCGGCACCGGCAGCGGCTTGAAGCGGGTCGTCAACAACTGCTCGCGGAAGCGGTCGCGCATGGGCTGGTAGAACGCGCCCAGTTCCAGGTAATGCTCCGGCTCGTCGCGGATCATCTCGGTGAAGGCGTACTGCGCCGGGGCGAAGGTGCAGAAGGTGTTGTACTGGTGCACCTTGCGGAACTCGGCGCTCAGGGCCGGTGGGGCGACGCAGTAGCCGACCTTCCAGCCGGTGCAGTGGTAGGTCTTGCCGAAGCTGGAAATCACGAATGCCCGCTCGCGCAGTTCCGGGTAACGCAACACCGACTCGTGACGCGCGCCATCGAACACGATGTGCTCGTAGACCTCGTCCGACAGAAGCAGGATGTCGGTACCACGCAACAGCTCAGTCAGCTGCGCGATGTCGTCGGCACCAAGCGTCGCACCGGACGGGTTGTGCGGACTGTTGATCATCAGCATCCGCGTCTTGGGCGTGATCGCCCGGCGGATCAGGTCCCAGTCGGGCGCGAAGGTCTGCGGATCCAGCGGCACGTGCACCGCGACACCGCCGGCCAGCTCGATCGCCGGCTCGTAGCAGTCGTAGCACGGGTCGAGCACGATCACTTCTTCGCCCGGCCGCACCACCGCGTGCACGGCATCGAGGATCGCCTCGCTGCCGCCGGAGGTGACGGTGATTTCCGCATCCACGTCCGGGCGATAACCGTAGCAGCGCTCGGTCTTACCGGCGATCGCTTCGCGCAAGGCCGGAATGCCGCTCATCGGCGCGTACTGGTTATGACCGTCGCGCATCGCCTTCGCCAGCGCATCCACCAGTCGAGCCGGCGCGTCGAAGTCTGGAAAGCCCTGGCCCAGGTTGACCGCGCCGTGCTCGGCAGCCAACTGCGACATCACGGTGAAGATGGTGGTGCCGACCTTCGGCAATTTGGTCTGCAGGGGGATGGGCGATTGCGCAGTGCTGGCGGATGTCATCGGGAGTCGGCCGGAAGGTGGGGAATCCGTGAGTCTACGAAATACCGCTCACCCGCGAGCGCCCTCCTGAGAGGCCATCCTCATGAAACTGCCGTCCAGGTTGTTGAAAAGAAAAGCAAAACCACGTCGCCGGGCTTGCATGCCGCGCCGGCCCGCCAGACACTTCGGCACATGCGCGAGCTCACCGTCGTCAACGCCGTCGAACTGGCCGCCGCCTACGCCGCCGCCCGTTATGCCGTGGTGCTGGATGGCGACGCCCTGCCACTGCGGGTCGGCCAGCCCGCGACAGATCTGGAGGCGTACTGGCCGGCCGAGCGCTACGTGTTCATCACCGCGTGGAACCCCGCCTCGGAACCGCGTTCGGATACCGCCAACGCGACCGCCGACGCCCTGCTGCTGGCGCAGATCGACTACCACTGCGCTGCGCGCCTGCCGGCCTGGGCGGAAAGTCCGGACGGACAGTGGCGTGAGCCGGGCTGGCTGCTGGCCGACATCGATGGCAACACCAGCGATCGACTGGCGATCGAGTTCGGCCAGGCCGCGATCCTTGCCTGGCACCGGGGCGAACCGGTCCGGCTGCGGATGCTGATGGAACCGCCCTCCGCAAGCGAGGACTCCAACACTGCCTGCATCGACTGGATGGGGGGCCGATGACCTCCAGGCGGATGAAGAGGCGCGCCGACCGCGTAACATGGGCGTTTCGTGTCCTGTTGGCCCACGCGCCTGCCCGATGACTCCTGACAACCGATCCGCCCCGCCACTGCTGGCTGCCCGCAGACTGCACTTCGCACGCAATGACGAGCCCGTGTTCGGCCCGCTCGATTTTTCCGTCAATGCCGGCGAGGCCTTGCTGGTGCAAGGTGGCAATGGCGCGGGCAAGACCACCTTGTTGAGGGTGTTGGCGGGCCTGTTGCGGGCCGATGGCGGCGAGGTCGATATCGATGGCCAGCGCGCACACGCCGCACGTCGCGCACGCGCCATCGCCTACATGGGCCACCTGCCCGGCTTCAAGGCCGATCTGGGGGCACTGGAAAACCTGGATTTCCTGTGCAGTCTGCAGGGCCGGCGGCGCAATCAGATCCCGGTCAACGCCTTGGCCATTGTCGGCCTGGCCGGTTACGAGGACGCCCTGGCAAGGCAGCTTTCCGCCGGGCAGAAGAAGCGCCTTTCGCTGGCACGGCTGTGGCTGTCGCCCGCGCCGCTGTGGTTGCTCGATGAGCCTTACGCGAACCTCGACCTGGAAGGCATCGAGCTGGTCAACCGGATGATCCAGGCCCACCTGCGCAGCGGCGGCGCGGCCCTGGTGACCACACACGGCGCTTACGCCGCCCCGCCGGTGCGGACGCGGACGCTGACCCTGACGGCTCCGGACCTGCTGGGCACGGACATGGCCAGCGCGGAGGCATCCGCATGAGCACCGCGCTGCCCGGTCTGATCGGTTCGGCCAAGGCCCTGTTGTTGCGCGACCTGCAATTGCTGTGGCGTCGCCGCGGCGATGCGTTGCAGCC